>USIY01000097.1 GCA_900554845.1 uncultured Bacteroidales bacterium
AAATTCCATATTTGAAAAATAATTTAGCGATGGCGGGACTGGAAAACGGTCCCGTCATTTTTTATAAAAGTGATGCAAGTGTTTGCAATGTAAGAAAAAATTATTAAATTTGTGATTATAATGCTTAGCGCAACATAATCACAAATGGTCAATGCCATGGAGAACAATAAGACATCCGATAACGTATCAGAGGTGCAGTCGAAGATCCCCGCAGAAACTACGGCTAAGATTTACGAGACGTTGAAGTATTATTTCGGGTTCGATACCTTTAAAGAAGGTCAGCTTGAGGTGATACAGGATCTTGTGGCCGGTGAGAATGTGTTTGTCCTCATGCCGACGGGAGGAGGCAAGTCTCTGTGCTATCAGTTGCCTGCGCTGATGATGGAGGGTACGGCCATAGTGATATCTCCGCTGATAGCGTTGATGAAGAATCAGGTGGACGCTATCCGCGGATATGTGGATCATGACCGGGTGGCTCATTTTCTCAATTCGTCGCTCACCAAAAGCGCATCGGAGGCTGTGCGCCGAGATGTGCGCGAAGGGAAGACCAAACTGTTGTATGTGGCTCCGGAGTCATTGGCTAAAGAAGAAAATATAGAATTTCTCAAGTCCATAAATATATCTTTTTTCGCTGTCGACGAAGCGCACTGCATATCGGAGTGGGGGCATGACTTCCGTCCGGAGTACCGTAAGATACGTCCCATGATCAATGAAATAGGCGACTATCCGGTGATTGCCCTTACCGCTACGGCTACTCCAAAAGTTCAGCACGACATTCAGAAAAACCTCGGAATCCTGGACTCTAAAGTATATAAATCAAGTTTCAACCGAAAGAATCTGTACTACGAGGTACGCCCCAAGACCAAAGATATCGACAAGGAGATAATCCGGTACATAAAGAGTCATCCGGGCGAATCCGGAATTGTGTATTGTCTGAGCCGTAAGAAAGTGGAGGAGTTCGCCGAAACCCTTAATATAAACGGAATCACAGCTCTTCCGTATCATGCGGGAATGGACACGGGACAGCGCGCCGACAATCAGGATGCATTCCTGAACGAGACCGTCAAAGTGATCGTGGCCACCATAGCCTTCGGTATGGGAATCGATAAGCCTGACGTAAGGTTTGTGATCCATTACGATATGCCCAAGAGCCTGGAGGGCTATTATCAGGAAACAGGACGTGCCGGACGGGACGGAGGAGTAGGCAACTGCATCACTTTCTACAGCCGAAAGGACTTGCAGAAGCTTGACAAACTGATGCAGAGCAAATCCGTGCAGGAACAGGAGATAGGACACCAATTGCTGCTGGAGACCGCCAATTATGCAGAATCTTCAGTGTGCCGCCGCCGAATTCTGCTTCATTATTTCGGCGAGAGATATGAAGAGGAGAATTGCGGACAGTGCGACAACTGCCGTCATCCAAAGAAGAAAATCGAGGCAAGTCAAGAATTAATGGCCGTTCTGGAAGCAGTGGCGGCCATAGAGCAGCATTATAAATCGGAGTATGTGATTAATATTCTGATAGGAAGGGCTACCGACGAGGTGAAACGCAACGGCCATGACAAGCTTGAAGAATTCGGGACTCTGAGCGATATGGAGGAGAAACTTGTCAGCACGCTTGTCCGTCAGGCCGTTGTCGGAGGTTATCTGGAACGAGATCTTGAGAATTACGGCATATTGAAGCTGACAGGGGAGGCCTATAAGTTCATGATGAATCCGGTGGAATTCTCGATAGTGGAGGATATAGATTACAGTGAGAGCGAGATGGAAATGCCGCAGGGCAAAGGTGGTTCGGCTTCGGACATGGAACTGTATTCTATTCTTGACGGGCTGAACCGGGATGTGGCTCGCCGGCATGGAATAGCTCCCTATCTGGTGTTTCGGGACGCAAGCCTTGAGGCTATGGCCACCACTTACCCGCTGACAAAGGATGAATTGTTGGGTATACCCGGCGTCGGAGCGGGCAAAGCGTCTAAATTCGGAAAGGATTTTCTTGCTGTAATCAAAAAATATGTGGAAGAAAACGAAATAGAACGTCCTGAGGACATTCGCGTTCGAAGTGTTGCCAAAAAGAGCAACACGAAGATTCAGATAATTCAGGCCATAGACCGTCAGGTGGACCTTGACGAACTGTCGGAGAATCTGGGACTGGAATTCGACGAGTTCCTGACCGAGCTTGAGTCTATTGTCGAGGCCGGCACTAAAATCGACATCCAATATTTTGTCGATATGATTCTTGACGAGGATCAGCAGGCTGACATAGAGGAATACTTCTCCGAATGCGAGGAAGACGATATAGAAGGTGCCATCCAGGAGCTGGGCGGCGATTACGATGAAGAATCGATCCGCCTGATGCGCGTCAAATTTATTTCAGATAAGGGCAACTGATATAGGTTTGTTTAAAGAATAATCGGCAAAGAGAAATCGATTCAATAAATCATCGTAAACATCGTTAATGAATAGTAGAGTCACATAGATAGTGGCCGGAAGAAAATTATTCAAAAATGATGAAAAAACCGATAGCAGCCGGAATAGGCCTGTTTGCCGTTGCATTTGCGTTTGCCTCCAAGGATCCGGTGATCATGACCATCAATGGAGTGGATGTGCCGAAATCGGAGTTTGAGTATCTTTACAACAAAAACAGCGCGCAACAAATCAATCCCCAGACACTTGAAGAGTATCTGGAGATGTTTAAGCTGTATAAGATGAAAGTGGAGGACGCAAAGGCGGAAGGCTTGGATACATTGTCGTCGTTCATTAAAGAGACGGAGCAGTATCGTCATGATTTGGCGTCTCCGTATCTGGCGGATTCATTATATATCAATCAGTTGGTGCAGGAAGCCTACGACCGCAGCAAGCGTGAGGTAGAGGCTTACCATATCATGCTGTTCAAGACCCGTGACGCGAAAAAGAATGTTGAGTTGCGTCAGCGGATGGACAGTATCAAGAGAGTGCTTGACAATGGCGGCGATTTTGCAGATCTTGCGAGTCGTTACTCACAGGACCAAGGGAGCTCTCAGAAAGGGGGACGCATGGGTTGGATCACGGCCGGCAAATATCCCTATAGTTTCGAAGTGGCTGATTTCAATCTGCCGGAAGGGAAGATTTCTGAAGTAGTGGAAAGTCCTATGGGCTATCATGTGTTGAAAGGGGGCGCCAGCAGGGATGCACGCGGACGTGTGAAGGTGTCGCACATACTGATTATGGGCAAAGATGCCGAGAGCAAAGCAAAGGCAAAAGTAAGGATCGACAGCATTTACAATGCGGTAAAGGGTCACCCCGATATGTTTGCCGATATGGCAACCCGTTTGTCACAGGACCCCGGTTCGGCTCGTCAAGGAGGACAGCTTCCTTGGTTCGGTACCGGTGAAATGGTGGCTGAATTCGATTCCGTGGCGTTTGCGATGCCTGTTGGCGAGATAAGCGAGCCTTTCGCTTCAGCCTTTGGATATCATATCATTTACAAACAGGAGGAACGAGGGTTAGCTCCTTATGAGTCGCTGAAAAAAGCTCTCCTGATAAAGATGTCGAATCCGGCCGATGAGCGTTATGCTTTGATTCGTAAGCACCAGATGGAGACATTGGCGGAAAAGCATAAAGCGAGGATCAATGACAGAACTTTCGATGTCTTAAAAGCTGATATTAAAAATAAAGGAATCGATTCCACTTATGTAGCAACATGGGTGGAAGGCAAGAACGGCAAATTGCCATTGTTGACCATCGGTAAAAAGATATATCCTGTTTCGGAACTTGCAAAGCGCCTGAAGCATGACAAGCGGGTTGACCCCATTGTCGCAGAAGAAATGCTGAACAATGGTTTGGATGATTATCTGTTGTCGGTTCTACTTGACATAGAAGAAGCAAATCTCGCAATCAATGAGCCCGACTACCGCAACTTGTTGAAAGAATACATCGACGGAAGCTTGTTGTACGAGGTAAGCGTCCGCAAAGTATGGGACAAAGCCGCCAAAGACACTGAGGGACTGGAGGAATATTTTCAGAAGAACAAAGATAAGTACAAGTGGAATATTCCTCACGTAAAGGGATATTTTGTTCAGACCACTAATGATTCTGTCGCCGAACTTGTGCGTCAGCAAATTAAGACGCTTCCCGACGACAGTGATCTGGCTCAGAAGATTCGCAAGGCCTTCCCCAAGCAGGTGGCGATTGAAAAAGTTCTGGTGGCCAAAGGCGGCAATCCTATGGTGGATCATGTGGCGTTCGGAGGCCCGGAGGCACCGAGCTCGATTAAGAATTATCCGGTTTATTTCATGGTGGACTCAAGAATACTGACTATGCCCGAGGAGCTTTCCGATGTGAAAGGGGCCGTCACAAGCGATTATCAGAATGAGTTCCAGAAGAAGTGGGAGAACGATCTTCGGATCAAATATCCTGTAAAGGTAAATGAAAAGGTGCTTAAAAGCGTAAAGCGTCAGTAAGACCAGACGAATCAATAATTGAATGCAGTATAAAGAGGCTGTGCCGTAAAACATTAATTACGACACAGCCTCTTTTATTTTATGTTGTAAAACATATAGAAAAATTTGCATATGGCTAAAATGAGTGTTAATTTTACACTCAAATTTTACGGGCTAATGTCTGAGTGGAATTAAACTTCAGATTATCAGGCAGTCATATGTCTGACTTAGGATTGGGATAATTTAGACAACAAAAACTAACACTATAAACATCATGAAAGACTTAAGATTGGTAGCCCTTGCGGGAATGTCGGCATTGATGATTGCGGCATGTTCCACAGGGAAGGTTGAGCAGAAGCTGACAAAGTCAGGTCTGGATCCTGAAAAATTCCGTTCGGAATATCGTGGCGACAGCACCGCTCTCTACACATTGACCAACGCCTCGGGCATGGAGGTATGCATCACTAATTTCGGAGGCCGTATCGTGTCCATCAGCGTTCCAGGCAAGGACGGTGCTTTCAAGGATGTGGTCCTGGGTTTCGACAGCGTCCAGGCATATTATCCTGAAACCAACGGGACGGACTTCGGAGCGGCTATTGGACGCTACGCAAACCGTATCAATCAGGGAAAGTTCACCCTCGACGGCAAAGAGTATCATCTTCCTCAGAACAATTTCGGACATTGTCTGCACGGCGGTACAGATATGGGCACCCGCGGATGGCAGTATCGTGTCTACAAAGTTGAATCAAGCAACGACAGCACATTGGTTCTGAGCATAGATTCTCCCGACGGTGACAACGGTTTCCCGGGCAACGTGAAGGCTACGGTCACTTATACGCTTCGCGCAGACAACGCTCTGGACATCTCCTACAGCGCTATGACCGACGCTCCGACAATCATCAACATGACCAACCACTCCTATTTCAATCTCTCCGGCGATCCGAACAAACCTGTGACGGATCAGGTGCTGACAATCAACGCTTCCAATTTCACTCCAGTTGACTCCACTTACATGACCACCGGAGAAATCCTCCCCGTTGAAGGCACTCCCATGGATTTCCGCAATGCAAAGCTTGTCGGGGCCGAGATTGAGAAATTCGACTACGAGCAGCTGAAGAACGGCAACGGTTATGATCACAACTGGGTGCTGGACACAAAGGGTGACGACACCGTCGAGGCTGCTTCCCTCTATTGCCCCGCGACGGGGATCTTCCTGCAGGTCTACACCAACGAGCCCGGCATCCAGGTCTACAGCGGCAACTTCCTTGACGGTACTCTCACAGGTAAGGGGGGCGTGGTTTACAAACAGCGCACGGGACTCTGTCTGGAGACGCAGAAATATCCTGACACGCCCAACAAACCGCAGTGGCCTACGGCTGTGCTTCGTCCGGGCGAAAAGTACAACAGCCGCTGCATCTTTAAATTTTCGACAAAATAACATCTAATACTAACAAACAACTTAACAACATTAATGGCAACACTTGACTGGCTGGTCATAGGCTTATTCGTAATAGCTCTGATCGGTATTGTAGTATGGGTCGCTCGTCAGAAGCAAAATAATGCCGCTGACTACTTCCTTGGAGGAAAAGACGCGACGTGGATTGCGATCGGTGCTTCGATTTTCGCATCGAACATCGGTTCAGAACATCTTATAGGTTTGGCAGGTTCCGGAGCGTCGTCCGGTATGGCGATGGCCCACTGGGAGATTCAGGGCTGGATGATTCTGTTGCTGGGCTGGGTATTCGTACCATTCTATTCCAGATCAATGGTCTACACTATGCCTGAGTTCCTGGAGCGTCGTTTCAATCCGGCCTCGCGAACCATTCTCTCCGTGATCTCGCTCATCAGCTATGTGCTGACGAAAGTAGCGGTGACTGTATATGCGGGAGGTCTGGTATTCCAGCAGGTATTCGGTATCGAGAGTCTCTGGGGAATCGATTTCTTCTGGATCGCCGCAATCGGACTTGTGCTCATCACCGCGATCTATACAATTGTGGGAGGTATGAAATCCGTGCTTTATACTTCGGTGCTCCAGACTCCTATCCTTCTGCTTGGTTCGGCCATAATCCTTGTTCTCGGTCTTAAGGAACTCGGCGGCTGGGACGAAATGATGAGAATCTGCTCCGCCGTTGAGGTCAACGAGTACGGCGACACCATGGTAAATCTTATCCGCGACAACAACGATCCTCAATATCCTTGGCTGGGTGCGTTGATTGGTTCGGCCGTCATCGGTTTCTGGTACTGGTGTACCGACCAGTTCATCGTGCAGCGCGTACTGTCCGGTAAGAATGAGAAAGAAGCCCGTCGCGGTACGATTTTCGGGGCATATCTGAAACTTCTGCCCGTATTCCTGTTCCTTATCCCCGGTATGATCGCGTTTGCGCTTCATCAGCAGTCCGGATCATTCCTTCCGCTGTTGCCCAACGGCAATCTGAACACCGACGCCGCTTTCCCGACATTGGTGGCCAAATTGCTTCCGGCTGGCGTGAAAGGTCTGATTGTCTGCGGTATTCTCGCGGCCTTGATGAGCTCGTTGGCATCGTTGTTCAACTCCTCGTCCGCATTGTTCACCATTGACTTCTATCAGCGGTTCAAA
This sequence comes from uncultured Bacteroidales bacterium, assembly GCA_900554845.1. GTDB lineage: Bacteria > Bacteroidota > Bacteroidia > Bacteroidales > Muribaculaceae > Lepagella. The sequence continues at coordinate 7,015 of USIY01000097.1, forward strand.
CCCAATACGGATCCCAAGAAACTGGTTCGTATCGGACAGATCGCTACGGTTGTTATCGTGATTCTGGGTATTCTTTGGATTCCCATCATGCGTTCCATCGGTGACGTCCTCTACCTGTATCTGCAGGATGTGCAGTCCGTGCTCGCTCCCGGTATTGCCGCCGCTTTCCTTCTTGGTATTCTCTGGAAGCGTTGTACGGCTCAAGGCGGCATGTGGGCGTTGATCACCGGTCTGTTCATTGGCTTGACCCGTCTGAGCGCGAAGATCTGGTTCAGCAATGTTGCCGATCCGGCCGACAGCCTGTTCCGTACGATTTTCTATGATACCAACTGGCTGTTCTTCTGCGGCTGGATGCTTGTGATCTGCTGTGTTGTCGGTATCGTTGTGTCATTGTGTACCAAGGCACCTTCGGCCGATAAGATTCAGGGTCTGGTGATGGGAACCGCCACCGCCGAGCAGAAAGCGGAGACACGCGCCAGCTGGAACGCATGGGATGTGATCAACTCTGTGATCATCCTCGGACTTACAGTGGCATTCTATATTTACTTCTGGTAATAAATTAAGATCATAAAGAGATGGCGCAATACTATGTGTCGCATCCACGTTTTTTCGTCAGCGTCGATTGCATCATCTTCGGACTGAAAGCGGGTCGGTTGAGCGTATTGCTCACCCGGCGCGCCTTCGAGCCGGAGCGAGGCAAATGGTCGTTGAT
>USIY01000098.1 GCA_900554845.1 uncultured Bacteroidales bacterium
CCCTCTCCGAAGAGCTCCCAGCGGCGTTCGTTCTTGATATTCTGCCAAGAATAGCCGGTCTTTGTCACTCCAGCACGTTCCTGTACACGGTTCATCATCGTGGCGGTACCGGTAAGCTCACTGTGCATCAACATAACGTCCGAAAGACGCAGCAGCACGACGTCGCAGAAGTGGTCGCCCTGGAATGAGTTACCGTTGGAGTTCGGGCCTGCGTTGTTTTCAACGCGGTATACGCCCCACCATGTGTATGCGGAGTTATGGTCGCTCCAAGTAGTGTTCTTGCAAGTGATGGGCATCCATTTCTTGTTGTACTTGGCTGTTTCCTCAGAACAGGAAGTCGTGAACGCGAAGTGCTCGAGTTCTTTCTCGCAGTCAAGCACGGTGGCTTTCTTTCGGGGATCGCTTTCCGGCCATGCATTAACGGCATTCATGTTGAACACGCCCTGGCCCCAGCCCTGTCCGAAGGGAAGGGTCTCCGGGCCACCGTTCTCCTTACCCTGCTCGTCGGCGTCGCAACGCAGACCGAGATAGAGCGAAGTCATGTTGGTGAAGCCCATTCCGATGTTACCGTCCCATGTGGCGATGTTGGAGAACTGAACCTGGAACAGCTGCTCCTTGTTGCCGTTACCTGCCCAGTACTTGCCGGCGGCTGCCAGATCCTTTGTGTATTCATAATCGGGAGCGGTCAGCTGGTTGGTGTACTGCCACAGCTGACGGAAATCAGGAATAAGTTCTGAACCTGAATTGTTGATGCAATCCTCGAGATAAGAAACAACCTGAGCCTTGGTAAGGGGGCCGTTAACACCCTCCTGTTCCGGAAGAGTCATATCGGCCAGATTAGCAGTCGCTAATTCACCGGCCTTGTTATAGAAGCCCTGATAGAACATATAGGCGCGTGCCAAGTAACCTTCGGCGGTACCCTTCATTGCATGTCCGTCACCCCATGCGGTCGCTCCGTGCTGCATCAGGTTGCTTGCGGATACAAAGTCAGCGAGGATATGGGGATAGATCACATCCTTAGCGCTTACCTGCGGACAAGGATCAGGAGCGGCGGCCTCCCAATAGGCGGGGATGTCACCCCACATCTGAGCGCCCCAAAGATAGTAGAGACCACGCATGAAGTAGGCCTCGCCGAGAAGCTGGTTGCGGGTGGCCTCATTACCGGTCCAGTCGAATGCGTCGACAGAATGGATGATGGCGTTGGCACGTGCTATGCCCACATATGTGTTGTGCCATGCAGAGCCATAGAGGTCCTCCTTATTGGTCATCAGATGACCGATGGCATGCGACTCAACGTCGCCCGTACCGCCGGCACCGTTGGTATCGTCGGACATTATGTTCCATACAAGCCACGGTGACTGAAGAGGATCGGTGGAATATTGGTTCATGACTCCATAGAGCGCGGCCAGTTCCTTGTTAAGGTCGGCCGGCGCCGCAGGATAGTTGCCGGTGTTGGCCTGGGTGTAGTTCTTCGAGTCGAGGAAGTCCTCGCACGAAGTCAGCGAGAGAAGCCCGGCTGCGGCCAATGTAATCAAAAGAGTTTTTTTCATCTTTATATCGTTTTCTCTTGATTTTAATAATTAGAATTTCACTGTCACTCCGACAACGAACGAGCGTGCGGAAGGATAAAGACCGGTGTCGATACCACGAATCCAACCTGCGGACGAACCATTGACATCGATACCGCCGTTAGAACCGATTTCGGGATCCACACCCTTATAATTGGTTATAGTCCAGATGTTCTGGAGCTGAGCGTAGAGGCGCAGCTGTTGGAACGGAGTCTTGAACTGGCGTGCAAAATCGAATCCTACGGTTATGTTCTGCAGCTTGAAGTAATCGGCGTTCTGCATGTAGTAGGTGGAAACCCACTGGTTGTTTTCGCTGCCGACCACCAGACGGGGAACGGAATTGCTCGTACCGGCGCCGTGCCAGCGGTCAAGGATGCTTGCAGTATAGTTCAGATACTGGTTGGCAAGAAGAGCCGTACGGTAGCACTGCATGGCCTGCATTCCGAATGCTCCTGAACCGGCAAGGCTGAAGTCAAGGGCCTTCCAGTTGAAGCCCAAGTTGATACCCAGAGTCCAGTCGGGATTCGGGTCGCCGATTTCGTGACGATCCTTGTCGTATTCGATCACACCGTTGCCGTCGTAGTCATCCCAGATGAAGTCACCGGGCTGAGCGGTGGGAAGCACGGCTTTCCCTGCCGCACGGGCCGCCTCGATCTGCTCCTGAGTCTGCCAGATTCCGCTGTGGCTCATACCGCTGAAGTAGCCGATGGGATGATCTTTCTCTACCAAAGACACATAGGAGGAGTTCTGGAACAAAGCGCTGGTGACGTCGTCACCGATCTTACCGGAAGCCGTCGCAAGGCGTGTCACCTTGTTCTTGTTGTAGGCCGCGTTGACGTTAACGTGATACAGAAAGTCTGCGCCGATATTGTCGCTCCAGGAGAGTGCCAGCTCGACACCGGTGTTGAGCACGTCTCCACCGTTGATCATGGCTGCCTCTTCATATCCGAGAATATCGTTCAAAGGAGCCTGAACAAGCCAGTCCTTGGTTGTCTTGCGATACCAGTCGAACGTAACGGCCAAGCGGCTCTGGAAGAAGCGTGCGTCGAAACCGAGGTCCCACTGCTCGGATGTTTCCCATGTAAGGTCTTCGTTAGGAACGTTCTTGGCGTATGCACCTGTCTGATAGATACCTGTTACTGTGGAGAGCAGATCGCTGTTGAACTTATATCCGTAGTCGGCATAGGCTGTCGGGGAGAAACCGATGTTGGAGAGGTAGTAGAAGTTGCCGATCTGGCAGTTACCGTTCTGACCCCAGCTTGCGCGGAGCTTGAAGAAGTCCATTACGTTGACGGCGTTCTCCATGAATTTCTCGTTGGTGAGCACCCATCCTGCGGAAACCGAAGGATAAGTGTGCCAGCGATGACCGCGGGCGAAGTTATTGGAACCGTCGTGACGTACGATGGCGGTGAGAAGATAACGCTCGTCGTAGTTGTAGTTGATACGTCCGAAGAAGGAGGCTATACGACCTTCGCGGGGATTGTCGTAACCGCTGTAACCGGTCATGCCCTTGGAGGACATGTTGGAGGGAATAGTGAAGTTCCATCCGTTCAGCACGAGTGAATTGAGGTCATCGGGTGATTCACTGAAGTTCATGGCCATTTCGGTAGCCCATTTGGACATCTCGACGGACTGACCGATCATAACGTCGATGTTGTTCTTTGCGAACTCAGGAATAGCGTATGTGATAGTGTTCTCAATCGACATGCTCGAGCTCTGGTCAGCCTGTTGCTGAAGGCCATAGTTGGAGCTGGCGCTCGTTGAGCTTGCAGAGTACGGAAGAGATGTTCTTCTGACGTTGCTTGCACTGTATCCGGTGTTGATCTGACCACGGTATTTCAGGTTCTTGATCGGTTCGATGATCCAGTACAATGTAGCGCCCACACCGAAGTCACGGCTCTTGTTCAATGAATTGTACTGACCGTTGATGAATCCCTCATAGGGGTTGTTAAAGATCAATGAGTTCCAGCCTTTGCCATCCTGTGTGAAGTTGGTGGGCTTGCCATCCTCGCGGAATGCGGGAACGAGAGGCGAAGCAGCGTATGCCGGCTGCATGATGTTCCAGTAACCGTTGCCCTCGGCCAGGTCATGGCTGCCATGATACCAGTAGGAGATGTTCTCACCCAAGGTAATGATGCTGTGGTCTTTGCCCTTGAGAAGAATATGCTCGGAGTTGACACGGCCGCCATAACGCTCATAGTTTGATGCGTTGCTTGCACCCAAGATACCTTCCTGATGGCTGTAGTTGACCGAAATCGAGAATTTGCTGCGTTCGCTACCGCCGGCCACTGTTACGGCATGGCTGTGCTGTACGGCATTCTTGTTACGGTAAACTTCAAACCAATCCGTGCCTTTCCAACCGTTGTTGACCTTGTCGAGGATGGACTGGGGTACCATTGCGCTCCAGTTTGTGGCGCTTCCGTAGGTATTGAAGTTGGTCTCGTTGATTACCTCCATGTACTGCTGGGCGTTGAGGCTGCCCGGCTTGCGGTAAGGATTGGACCAACCTACGAATCCGTCGTAAGTAATGGAGATCTTTCCTTCCTTACCCTGCTTGGTGGTGACGAGGATCACACCGTTGGCGGCACGTGAACCATAGATGGCTGCGGAAGCGGCGTCCTTCAGCACGTCGATGCTTTCGATGTCGTTGGGGTTGATGCCGTTCAGACCGTCGTTGGCAGTACCGGAAACGATACCGTCGATAACCAACAGAGGCGATGACTCTCCGATGGTGCCGACACCGCGGATGCTTACCTTGAAGCCTTTACCCGGCTGTGTCGACGATTGTGTGATCTGTACACCGGGAGCCTGTGACTGCATGGCCGTCAGGGCATTGGTGGTGTTCATCTGGGCAAGCTGATCGCCGGCCACCTGGAATGTGGATCCCGTCACCAGCTTACGCTTCTGTGTGCCGTAGCCCACTACCACCACTTCGTCAAGGTTGTTCTCATTCTCCTGAAGAATGATGTTGATCTCGTTGGAATCTCCCACCTTGACCTCGGAGGGCTCATAGCCTACATAACGAACCTGGAGGATATCCCCCTTTTTGGCTTTGATCGTGAATCTTCCGTCTATGTCGGCATCCGTGCCGATCGACGTCCCTTTCACTAAAATTGTTGCTCCGATCAGAGGTTCTCCATCGGATGCGGATGTCACCGTTCCCGTAACGGTGTCGGGCTCTGCGGCAGCGATCCCTATGCTTGTAACTACGCATAGCATCGCCATCACAAATCTGAGTAATCGAGCCTTGAAATAATCAATAAGATTCTTTTTCATCGATACTGATTTAGATAAGTTGTTATTTGGGTTTATTCATTTTAATGTGGTTTTTCAATCGTACGCCAAAAGCAATAGTATATGTCAGTCTAGTTATAAGTCCAGTTCCTGAGAATAATTGTCAAGGCTAACGTCGATGCAAAATTACTTTGCTTATCATGATATTTTTAATATTTTCTTAACGTGTTATAATACTATTTTGATAATTTTTCAAATCTTTAACTTTTTCGGCCCTGAATTTTCAATGTAGATGCATAAATATTCCGCTGTCCCCGCTATCATAACATGTTGTATAACATAAAATAGAGATCCGGCAATCGAAGCCGGAACCATGCGATTTCACATAATTATCATTCTTTGGCAAGCAACATTCCTTAACATAAAAATGTATATAAAGAGTATATTATATGTGAGAATATTATTTATGAAGAGTATTTTATAAGTCGGACAAAAACAAAAGGACGTGTCAGTATATGTCGACACGTCCCACTAATATGATGTAATATTGAATTATTTCTTCAGATCTGGCATATCGCCACGGTTGATCACGTATGGACTTGTGTAGACATCCTTGAGATGCTGGACAGAGTTGCCGAAACCGTCCTGAGTGCCGCCATTTATATGTATGTCGTAAGTGTACCACAACATGAACCAGGACCAGTTTGCCTTGTCGGCGATACATTTGTCCGGATTCTGAAGATAACCTGTCTCCGCAAGCGACACTGGCTTTTTATTGCCGCCGAGATTACGGGCGGCCTCATATGCCTTAAGCTGTGACGAATCGTCACCTTCGGAAGCATATATGTCCACACCGATCACATCCACCGTGTCGTTTCCGGGATAATCCGCGGCCATCTGCTGCTCGTGACCCTCGGAATACTGAGTGGTCCATACCCATATCAGATTGTTGAGACCATTCTTATTGACCATACGGTCGTACATCAGATTCCACAACTGTTTGGTATATTCTCCGCCGAAACGGCCCCACCAGAACCAGGGATTATTGTAAACATAACTTCCCGCAGCCTCATGAAGAGGACGCCAGATCACAGGAATGCCTTTGTCCTGCAGCAGTTTCAGATATACCGACACTTTGTCGATGTCCGCAAGGATACATTCATTCTGCCATGTACCCTCTTTCAAAGCCTCCCGGATATCGAATTCCGTAGGGCTGTCGTTATCACCGCCGGGAACATTGAAGCCATATTTGTTATAGTCCTTATTGTCGTAAGCTTCCTTGCTGGTGGGGACACGCCAATGCCACATATAAGCCACAAGTCCATTATTGTTCCATTGATTTGTGGCCGGAGTGATATCCGCATAGTCTATCCAGTTCTGGCCTGACTCGGGAAGATGCACGAAGTCATAACAGGTCAACGCCGGATAAACACCGGTCTCTTTCAGAATCCAGTCGGCGAAATCATTATTGTTGTTCACATTCGCCATAGCGCCGGAAATGATCTTCTTGCCGATATTATCAGCGATGAACTTATATACATTACGGGCCTGCACGGAGGCGTTCGCATTTGCAAGCGACATCTCTTCCTGCGGTATGTTCGCTTCCTGAGTCTTGAATTTCATGATGAAAGCATCGGCATTTTTCTTGGAGGAAAGCGTCACGACCATGCGCGAAGGAATCTGGAATTCATAGGAAGTGCCGGCTGAAAGAGATACCGTTGCCTTAAGCACTTTACCGTCGACAAGCGACATGGGCACATTGGAGCCGTTAAGAGTGGCCGATGCACTTGGATTCAGCACTACCGGCTCGCTGTACTCGACGCTGATTTCCGTGACGGAAGCATCGACTGTGGAGCCTTCAGCTATGGATGTAGACACAACTTTGGCGGGTTCGGTGTTCTCGGGCACGTCATTTCCGTTTCCTCCGCAGGATACGGCACCCGTCACTAAGGCTATGCAAGCCATAGCGACGCTGCCGGCATGTTTTAAGGTTTTCTTCATGTATGTTCTATTTTTATTTTTTATTGGTTCACCGGAGTCCCTCACGGGACACCCGGTGATAATAGGCTTTACTCAAGAGTAACCTTGTTCATGACGTAACCGGTACCGGTCACAATAAGACCGCCGTTTGCCACAAGGTCGTCCAGAATCTCTTTGGTCAGCACATACTCGGCCACACCGCCGGCTGGCTGATCAACCTGACCGATACCGGGCAGAGCGTTCCAACCGTCGCCATGGCGTACATCGACACACCACCATTCACCGTCAGCTACCGTAGGAGTGCAGTAAATTCGGAGCTTGGTGCCGGGCTTGACTGTGGTCCAGTCATAGCCGCCCCATGCCAGATCCTGGTTGCCGCCCCAGCCGCTGTTCTCCCATGCGCCTTCCCATATGGTGGTCTCAAGAGAATTTTCCCATGAGATCGTAACCTTGCTTACGATGGTACCTTCGCCCTGGATAACCATACCGGTTTCGCTCCAACCGTCATTGGTGGTCAGAATACGGTTCAGGATTTCCGCGGTCAGCTCCCATGTTGCGGTTGTGGAGCTCTGGTCGGGGTTCAACATTTCCATCTGGCCCCAGTTGGCGTCGTTCAGCTGAATCTGAGTGAAGGCATATGGCGCGATGTAGAAAGTCATTGTGGCACCGGCGGGAACTCCATCAAACGCATCCTTATAAATGCGGAAAGCACCGCCGGCGTCCTCCCCTGCCCATGAACCCAGGTCACGCACCTGCTCGAACACCACTTTCTCAACATGAGTTGCCGGAATCACGTCATAGG
>USIY01000099.1 GCA_900554845.1 uncultured Bacteroidales bacterium
ATCATATTGATGCCTCTCTTGGCATATTTGCTAATCAATTACGCTTTAATAACGCCACAAAATTAATAAATGTTTTTGAATTATGTTGTAAAACATAAAAATAATTTCTAAAATTTTGGAATTATAATATAAGTTTCTGTATAACATGTTGTTTATCAGCGATAAATGAGAATCGTTGGATAAATGCATATTTTGGGGGAATTAGGCGATTTGAGGAATATGGGCGTATTGTATATTGCGAATCAGAATAAATTTCGTAAATTGCACACTCTCAAAGCCCAAAGCCCAAATAAATGAAAAAAGGAGGAATAATAACAGGAATCATACTTGTCAGCAGTATGGCGATGATGTCGCAGAATGTTGATAAGGTCAATAAATATCTGGATAAAGGGGAGACATTCCTCAGCGACCGGCTGCAGATGCACTGGAACACTCATGCCACTCAACAATATATGCATGGAGGGGCATATTCGCACTGCGGAGGAGATTCGGCAGTCTATCCCACATTGCAGATCAATGGGGCCCGCAGTCATGTCACACGTTACAAACGACCGAATCTTGATTCCGTTCCTGCTCGACAAGAGGATAATCGAGGGATGTGGTTACGAAACAACTCGTTGCCGGGAAATCCTTATGAATGGGCTCCGTTGCAGAGCACGGGAAACATAGTAGGCAGTATCAACAGGGAAATAACGGGAATTGCACTTGACGCCGCACGACTTTATGACAAGGCCTGGAAGGCCGGAAAAGTGACAGAACGCGATAAAGGTTATGCAAGGATGGCGCATAATGTTCTCACAACATATATGCGGGGAGTGCTCCACACCAATATGCCGGTGGATCTTGACCACGGCCATATGCAGACTCTTTACGGCCTTCAGACTCAGGAGGTGATTCATGAAGAGACTGTGCCCCATCTTACAGAGATCTATCGTATTCTGCGCGACAGAGGAGAAATCCGGGATGTCGCTGAGCAAACCGATATAGAGAACGGGTTCCGTCATTGGGCCGACATTATCGAGGCCAACGGAGTGCCTCACAACAACTGGGATCTGATGCAGGCCCGTTTCATATTCAATATCGCCCAAATCTTAAAATCCGACAGCGCCTATGCCGACAAGAAAGGTCGTGAGCATTATCTGGCGGTTGTGGAGACGGAAAACAGCATACGCCAATGGAGCCTGAAGGGAATCACCGACTATGGCTATGACAAAGACAACGGTATATGGTGCGAATGCCCCGGGTATTCTCAAGTCGTATTGGGCGATCTTGCGGAATTTGTGAGGTTGTATCGCGAGGAACTCGGCAAAGATCTGACCGAACAATTACCGATAATCAAAAAGGCGGCTTATGCGAATGTGGAATATTTATATCCCGATTCAATGACCATCGGCTTCGGCGACACGCATCCATCGCGTATAAAACCTGAGATATATGAAAAATTGGGAATCGACATGTCCACACTCCATCCGTCAAGGACATTCGGCGCACCTAAAACGTCGTGGCTTGTGCAACGTACGGGCATGCAGCCCCTAAAAAGCCTTGCGTTCGCGCTCAACGCCAGCGACGGCAACCATATGCACGCAAACGGTATCTCTATGGAATTATATGCCAGAGGCCAGCGTCTTGCCCCGGACGCCGGTATAGGGTATTCTCTTTACAGCGGCGATGACTATAAGGAATGGTACAGCCAGTTCCCGGCGCACAACACCGTATGCGTAAACGGTATATCGGCTTATCCCGTGATGAAAAGCAACCATCCTTTCAGAATTATTGAAAACACGGACACCGAACTCGGCAAAGAGGGCGCTGTGCAGTATTCGATAGTCTCTATGACTGAGCCGGAGACATTCGCCGACCAACAGCGTCTTGTAGCGATGATTTCGGCTAAGGAGGACAATGGAAAAGGATATTTTGTCGATATATTCAGGAGCCGACAGCCTGACGGCGGAGACATGCAGTTCCATGATTATTTCTATCATAATATGGGTCAGTCGATGAGTTGCGATGACACGCAAGGTAATGCCATAGCAATGGAACCTACCAAGGAGCTCGCTTTTGCCGGCGCACACTTGGGAGCCTACAGTTATTTGTTTGACAAGTATTGCGCCGAGACTTCCGAGGACGCTGTAATGACGTATATGTTGACTCCTGTGAACCAGGATTATCTCAAAAGTATTGGAGAGGAGAATAGAGGTCCCATTACTATGAAGCAGTATGTCAAAGGGGAGAACGACCGTACTTTGTTCCGTTGCAAGGCTCCTACAACCGAGGGGTTGTCGCGTATGAAGAATATGCCCTATAATATTAAGGAGACCCCGACTCTGACATATGTTGCCCGCCAGCAGGGAGAGGCCTGGCAAAGACCGTTCGTGAACGTATTTGTGCCCGATGGCGCAGGAATCGAGAATGATGTTGTGAAAGTGGAATTTCCTGAGGTGAAGAACGTCGGGAAAGGAGAGGTGTCGTCAGCGGCTGTTCTTGTGACGCATGCCGACGGCAATCGTGACCTTATAGTCAGCACCGACCGTAAGGACGCCAAAGTCAGCGTGCTGGGCAGAACCTTTACCGGACTTTTCAATGCTGTGAGAATGTGATTTTAGGGTAAACACTGTCGAATTTAATTGGATATTATGAATAAAGGAGTAGTATCAATAGCGGTAATGTTGATGGCTACGGGGATATGTGGCGCACAATCGGTATATCCGGGGCAGCACAGGGGCAAAATAAAAGTTGAGAACAAAGTTGCTCCGAGAGTCAAGGCATTCGATATGAAGGATGTCAGACTTTTGCCCGGACGTGTCCATGACAACGTGGCTCGCGATTCGGCATGGATGGCAAATCTCTCTATAAAACGGCTGACCCATAGCTTTAAGAACAACGCGGGAGTTTTCGCAGGTGTGGAAGGCGGTTATGAGGCTGTTAAGAAATTCGGGGGCTGGGAATCGCTGGATTGCGATCTTCGCGGACATACCACCGGTCATTTGATGTCGGCTTACGGATTGATGTACGCAACTACTTGCGATCCACTGTTCAAAGCAAAGGGCGACAGTATAGTGGCTGTCCTCGCCGAAGTACAGGATGTTCTGGGCAACGGTTATCTCAGCGCATATCCCGAAGAATTGATAAACCGCAATCTTAAAGGTAAATCTGTATGGGCTCCTTGGTATACGCTGCATAAAATAATGTCGGGACTGATAGACCAATACCTCCTTTCCGACAACAACCAGGCGCTGGATGCAGCTAAGAAAATGGGAGACTGGGCTTACGGCAAACTAATGGGACAGCCGGAGGAAACGCGCAGGCTGATGCTCCGCAATGAATTCGGAGGTATGAACGAGGCCCTTTACAATCTTTATTCCGTAACCGGTGACGATCGATACAGAAAACTGGGTGACTTCTTCTATCACAACGATGTGATTGATCCTCTTGCCGACGGCAACAAGGATTTCGGAACGAAGCATACCAATACATTCATACCCAAAGTAATCGGCGAGATTCGCAACTATGAGTTGACCGGATCTCCCCGTAGCCTGGACATAGCGGATCTTTTTTTCGATGAAGTGACGGGGCGCCATTGTTTCGTAACCGGCGAATGCAGTCAGAAAGAACACTTCTTCGATCCGAACAAAATGTCGCAGTTCATTAACGGCTACACCGGCGAGACCTGCTGCACATACAATATGCTGAAACTCAGCCGGCATCTTTTCTGCAACTATGCGAATCCGAAGATTGCGGACTTTTATGAGAGGGCCCTCTACAATCATATACTGGCGCAACAGGACACCGAAACAGGTATGGTCTGTTATTTCCTCCCGTTGTTATCGGGAGCTTATAAAGTATTCTCAACTCCCGAACAGAGTTTTTGGTGCTGTGTGGGCAGCGGCTTCGAAAGTCAGTCAAAATATGCGGAGAGCATATATTTCAAGGGCGATGATGAATTGCTTGTAAATCTGTTCATCCCTTCTGTTGTGAACTGGACTGAAAAGGGACTGAAAGTGAAACAGACCACTCTTTTCCCTGAGGAAGAGACAATATGCCTGGACATTGAGGACGCCCCTGCGGAAGCGATGAAAATAACGCTGCGTTATCCTGAATGGAGCGGCAAGCCGACAGTGACTGTCAATGGCAAAAAGATATCCGTAAAAGAGAAACCTTCGTCATATATAGTCCTGGACAGGAAATGGAAGAAAGGGGACCGTATTGAGGTTCGTTACCCGATGTCGCTTCGTGTAGTCACCACTCCCGACGATTCTGCCCGCGGAGCCTTGGTTTACGGCCCGGTGGTGCTTGCCGGAGATCTCGGAACAGAGGGAATCAAAAACAATTCGTTCTCCGATCCGACCGTACGCAACGATTATTATACATATGATTATGCGATACCGGGTGATCTTCCCACATTGCTTGAGATAGATCCGAAAAATCCCGGAAAGACAATGATCCGCACAGGAAAAGGTCTTGAATTCGATTACAAAGGGCAGAAGATCCGTCCTTTGTATGATATGAACCACACTCGATATGTGGTCTATTGGAATCTCAAATAACACACATACGAAATGAAACTGAATAAATATATGGCTTTGGCCGGAATCGTGGCGACGGTAATTCCCGGTCAAGCCCTGGTGGAGGAGAATGTGCGCACTGCCACAGACAATCGTCCTGTTGCCAAAGTGGAGCGCGGCGTAGTAAAGCTGAGTCTTAAATCTCCCGACGGACGTCAGGAGGCGACTTTCTCAAAGGAGGGGGAAGAATTGACGTATTCAGTCAAATCCGACGGCAAAGATATAATTTTGCCTTCCCGTGCGGGTCTGAATATCGACAACCGTACGTGGGAGATGGCCATAGGGAAGCGTGACCTTAAGCAATTCGATGTATGGATGGAGCCTTTGACGGTGGACAGCGTACGTTATTATCTGCCTGTCGACACAACGTGGCATAACGATTTCGGCGAGCGGTCAACAGTCCGCGACCATTATAATTCCGCCACTTTGTATATGTCGTGCAAGGACAACAGCGATTATAAGCTTGATGTCGAGGTCCGTGCATACGACGAAGGAATAGCGTTCAGATATTTCTTTCCTGAACATCCTGCAGCTATATTTCACAAAGTGACCGAGGATCTGACGGACTATACTTTCCCCGACAACACCACGGCATGGTCCGAACAATGGGCTCAGGCACGCTTCGACAAGGGCCCGGTGGATTCAATAAGCATCCCTGTGGAACGTGCGCTAACCTTGACGACTTCCGATGGGAAATGGGTGGCCCTTCTTGACGCCGACACCGACGACTGGTGTCTCACAAAGTACCGGGCTCGAAAAGGCCATAAGAACACTCTCGAATCCGTGATGTATTCCCCTGTGGACATCGTGACGTATTATTCCACGCCGTGGAAGATAGTCATGACCGCGGACACACCCACGCAATTGTTGGAAAACAATGACATAGTGCTGAATCTGAATCCGGCTCCTAATCAGGATTTCAGTTGGGTCAAGCCCGGCAAGATAATGCGCTGCACCAAATTGACCACCGAAGCAGGCTTAAAAAACATCGACTTCTGCGCCGAGCACAACATACCTTACATGTTGTTCGACTGGCGATGGTACGTTCCCTGTCTGAGCCATGACGGCGACGCCACAAAAGTGATACCGGAGCTGGACATGCGCCGTATAATAAGCTACGGCAAAGAGAAAGGAGTCGGTATATGGCTTTACGTCAACCAGCATGCGTTGATGAAACAGATGGACGAACTGTTTCCGTTACTTCGCGAATGGGGTGTGGCGGGCATCAAATCAGGATTCGTTCAATATGCGTCACACCGCTGGGCCACCTGGCTTCATGACATGGTGCGCAAGGCCGCCGAAAACAAACTGATGATGAACATTCATGACGAATACCGCCCTTCCGGTTTCTCGCGTACATATCCGAATCTTCTTACTCAGGAAGGTATCTGCGGCAACGAGGAATGGCCCGACGCCACACACGATACGACGCTTCCGTTCACCAGAATGCTTAACGGTCCGGCAGATTACACCATATGTTATTATGACAAACGGCTGAAGAACACCCATGGTCATCAGCTGGCGGCTTCTCTGGTATATTTCAGCCCTCTTGAAACCATTTACTGGTACGATACCCCCGACCGTTACAACGGGGAGCCTGAGACGGAATGGTTCGAGAATCTCGAGACAACGTTCGACGACACCAAGGTGCTGTCAGGCTATCCGGGAGCAGGAATAATAATGGCGCGCCGGAAAGGCGACAACTGGTACGGGGCCGTGATGGGCAACAATGACGGGGGCCGGATGGAAATGCCGCTGTCGTTCCTTGACAAAAATCGTAAGTACAAGGCTGTATTGTACACCGACGACGCTAAGATTAAAACGAACACACATGTCAAGGTGTCCGAACGTACTGTAAGTTCCAAAGACATTCTGAAATTCGACATACAGCCTGCGGGAGGCGCGGCCGTAAGATTCATACCTCTGCATTGAGGGGAAAGGCGTGAAAAACCGTATATAATTTAAAATGAAGTTAGTTTTCATGATTAATAAGGTTTTTTTGTTGTTAGCTTTAGCAGGTATGTTAGGTTGCGTTCCGGCATTGGGAGGAATCCTCGTGTCGGAACCAGGCAACCTGCGGGGAAGCAGTTATACAAATCCTATCATTCACGCGGACTACAGCGATCCCGACGCAGTGGCGTCGCCGGACGGGAAGACATTCTGGATGACGGCTTCGAGTTTTCAGGATTCTCCCGGTCTTCCTATATTGAAATCCACGGATCTGGTGAACTGGGAGTTGGTGAATTATGCCATCGACCGGGTTCCTCCCTATGAAGCGTACAAAGGATCTCCGAAACACGGCCATGGAGTATGGGCGCCCAGCATAAAATATCATGACGGTGAGTATTACATCTACTGGGGCGACCCTGACTATGGGGTGTTCATGATAAAGACACAGGATCCCTCAGGCGACTGGTCCGAACCGGTGCTGGTCAGGGAGGCAAAAGGAATGATCGATCCGACGCCTTTCTGGGACGAGGACGGTAAGGCATATCTCGCGAACGGATGGGCTGCTTCCCGCGCAGGATTCAACAGCGTCATAACAGTCAGCGAGATGTCACCTGACGGAACAAAGACAATTGGCGCTCCGAAAATAGTTTTCGACGGCAATGACGGAGTTAACCATACCATAGAGGGACCAAAGATGTACAAGCGTGACGGCTATTATTACATTTTTTCTCCCGCCGGAGGTGTGGTGAACGGTTGGCAACTGGTGATGCGCAGCCGGAACGTTTACGGCCCTTATGAAAGCAAGATCGTGATGGCCCAGGGCGATACCGACATCAATGGTCCTCACCAAGGGGCATGGATCGAAACTCCGGAAGCCGGCGACAGGTTCCTGCATTTTCAGGACCGTGGCGCCTATGGACGTATAACCCATCTCAATCCCGTGAAATGGGGGGATGGCTGGCCGGTGATAGGC
>USIY01000100.1 GCA_900554845.1 uncultured Bacteroidales bacterium
TGATTGAAAAGTACGGAGCAGATGGTGTACGTATGGGCATGATGCTCTCGGCTCCTGCCGGGAATGACATTCTCTTTGATGACGCGCTTTGCGAGCAGGGACGAAATTTCTGCAATAAGATATGGAACTCGTTCCGACTCATCAAGGGATGGGAAGTGGCCGACACGGAGGAGCCCGAAAGCTCCAAAGTGGCTGTGGAATGGTTCGGGGCCAAGCTGCGTTCTGTGGCGGCGGAAGTTGAGGACCTTATGGGCAAGTTCCGAATCTCGGAGGCTCTGATGGCCGTTTACAAGCTGTTCTGGGACGAGTATTCCTCATGGTATCTTGAGGTGATCAAACCGGCCTACGGATCGCCCATCGACAGCAAGACCTACGAGGCCACTCAGGGATTCCTCGACGACCTGCTGCGCATGCTTCATCCTTTCATGCCTTTCATCACCGAAGAGCTGTGGCAGCATCTGGCAGAGCGCAAGGATGGCGAAAGTATCATGTATGCAAAAATGCCTGTCGGCGGTGATGTGGACGAGAAGCTGATAGCGGGTTTCGAGACAGTCAAGGAGATCGTGGCCGGCATCCGCACTGTTCGCAAGCAGAAACAGCTGCCGCAGCGCGAGGCTCTGGAATTGGATGTGAAGGGACCCCGTGACACCGCATTGGATTGCGTGCTGATAAAGATTGGCAATCTTTCCGCCATCACCGATGTAGAGGAGAAGAACCCCATGGCGTCTGCATTCATCGTCGGCGCCACCGAGTACAGTGTTCCCTTGAACGGCAAGATTAACGTCGAGGAGGAGATAGCGAAACTCAACAAGGATCTGGAGTACTACACCAAGTTCCTTGCCGGCGTGGAGAAGAAGCTCGGCAACGAGCGCTTCGTGGCCAACGCCCCGGAGGCAGTCGTGGCCGTGGAACGCAAGAAGAAGGCCGACGCCGAGGAGAAGCTGGCCGCTATCCGCGCAAGCCTCGCTTCCTTGCAGGGTTAACCGACGTTTGAAAGAGTACAAATAAAAAACGGAATCCCGATTCGGGATTCCGTTTTTTATTTGTACTCTGAACAGGAGATCAGAAGGGGAAATCGATTCCGAAGTTTACGGACATGTTTGAGTTCAAAGGCACTCCTTGTTTTGCAGTCTTTCCGCAAGTGCGGTCCATACCTACGAAGAGGTTGAACCCTTTCTTGAGGTTGAGGTTCAGCAACCAGCCGAATCCTACGCCATAAGTGCCGGCCACTAAATTGACGCTCGCCGAGAATATGTCCACGGGCGCCACGTTCGCGCTGAGACGGAACTCAGTGGATGTGTAGGGACCGTTGAAGACAGTATGGTTCAGCAGACCGAAATGCAGACGGCGGTAGTAAGGAAGCTTATAGTCGACTCCTACGTTCATCACGGCACCCAGGCCACGGGTGTTGCTGCCGGTGTCGCCCATGTCGTCGAGCTGATAGAGTTTCTCCAGACCGTCGCGCATGTTGTCCCATTCGTTGTCGAAACTGTTGGGGGCGTCGTTGTCGGGGCTGAAAATGAAGGCGTCGGAATTGAAATCGCGGTCACCGTTGGTGGACGCCAGTTTGGTCTTGGTGAAGTTGATGAATCCGAGGTCGTTGAAAGCCAAGGAGAAAGTGAAATCCTTGTATTCATAGGTGGCACCAAGGTCAAAGGCCAAGCCGAAGCCGTTCGGACCCACGCTGCCGTCACCGTCGGTGTTCGCTCCGGAGACATAGCGACGTCCCTCGTCGGATACTTTCGTCTCATATTGGAAACCTCCCATATTGACCTTGATGTCGCCGTTTGTGCGAGCTCGCCATGCATCCTGACCGAGGTCAAGATAGGCGTCCCTCAAGTCCATCTGTGCGCTGGCAATGCCCACGAGGAATTTCAGATTGATACCGGCGCGAAGTCCGGGAACAGGAGTGATGTCGCGCGAATGTCCCAACGCGATCTCGGCGTACCCCAGAGCCTGGGCACGCACATCCTTGATGCTGTATGTCTGGTTGGAAACGCCCTCTTTTATGAGGCTGAACAGAGATTTCGGCACATGAACGTCGGCGTTCGCGCGGGCGTTGATCGAGACGGTGTTGTAGCCGCCCCATGCTTTCCAGCCGCCGGAGAGGATGTTGAGTTTGAGGTTGGTGCCGATGCGGTTCACATCCTTGAATCCTTTCATGGCCTCTGCCACGCTGACCTCCGGATTCGTGAACAGAACGGTCTTCCCGCCGCGATTGTAAAGAACGGAAGTGAGGGGGAGATTTCCGCTCATGCCGATGTTCATATTGCCTAATACGGGCATCGACACGAAATTGCCGCGGTTGCCCATGGCAGGGTTCATCTGATAGCGATATGTGTAGTTGTCCAGAAAATAACCGCTGTAAGTGTCCTGGGCGCTTGCCGAGACCGCGGATGCGATGAAGCCTGCGGCAAGTATGAATTTTATATTATTCAGTTTCATGATTTTGTTCAATTATAATTCTTTAGTGTAATCGCCTGTAACGGTTATACGGACGTTTTTGAATGTCAGCGTCTGGTCGGGGCTGAGGGGAGTCTGATCGTTGCCGGAACGCATGATGGCGCGGATGTTGATGCCGTCCAGATCCTTGATGACGCCTGTCATGACGATCTCCAGATTCTGGTCCTTGGCATTGGCCTCCACCACATTGCTTGTCACCGAGACGTTGGAAATATGATTGCCGGTGGTGTCGATAGGATATGCCTCAAGCTGGGCGCTGACCGGAGCGTCGTTGTCGACAGCGGCGGTAATGGTCAGAGAGGATATCGTCAGAGCCTCCAGGAAATCATCGGACCAACCGTCCTGAGTGTCTTCATATACCACAACGGAACCCTCCTTGAAACCGAGGGGAGCGAGAAGATCATACTTACCCTCCACCGATGTAAGACTCCGGCCTACGGGGAAGTTGTCGGCATGCTGCTCGGGGAGTTCAGGATTGATCAGATTGATGTTGATTCTGTCCGGGAGAGTGGCTTTTGAGGCATCGCTTTCAGGAACGGAAAGAAGATCGGACAGAGAGGAGAATTTCACGAATTGCAGATTCGAGGCGTATTCGCCCGGAGCCTGGGTCTGTTGGGGCGCAAGCAGGAAATTATAAGGACCGTCCACACCGAGATTGTGGCCGACATTGATCTTGCCGTTGTTGTCGGGAGTGAACGACATGGCGGGAACGCCGTTGTCGCGCAGAGCGGTAAGGCGGAAACCTGTCTCATATTTCAGGCCGTTGTTTCCGACAGGATTGTTCAGACTGATGTAGAGCTGGGGATTCGCTATCTTGAGGTTGGTCCCATCTCCTTTGAGGAAATCGGGAAGATCGTCGATCACTACCGGATCTATGTTCACGCCTTCCACCGGATATTCAATGATTCCGGTAAATCCGGTCACGTCGATGTCGGAAAAGTTATAGTCGATTGTCAGCGAGAGATCATGAAAATGCTCGGTGATCGCTCCAAGATCCAAAGAGAGAGAACCTTCTTTGAGTCCTACGGTGGATGCGAACGACAGAGTGTTTTTCACTTTGTCGAAGGAGAGTTCCGTATGGGCAAGGTCAATCATGTTTACCAATAATGAAGCCTCGGCAGTATATCCGGTTGTGACGGAGAGAGAGGGGATTGTCCAGACGCCGGTGGAGGCATCGTAGTTGCCAGCCGTGACGTTTGATACTGCCATTCCGGCGGGAAGACTGAATTTCAGGTCTTTCAATTCAGAATTTGCCGGAAGTTCATGATTGGAGCCGATCGTTATCACAAGAGGTGTGCCTCCGGTATAAATCTTCTCAATGGATTTGATGGCCGGATCCACATTGACAGTGGAAGACACGAATCTTGAATCCCCATGTGGTATGGAGATATCGGCCACAGGGGCTTTCCTGCGATTGTTGAAAGGAAGGACGAGATTATGTATTGTCGGATTGATAATGGGCGCGGGTATGAGAATCGGTTCGATCCTGATAGGATCCGACTGGAAAGTCCCGGTCTCAGAAAGCGCATAGTATCCGTCCACGATCTTGATGTTGCTGTTGTCATCAAGTTCGAAGACGTCGTCCAGTCTCATTTTGTCGATGTTGATAGGGAGTGTGAGATTGTTTACGGTCACCTTTGAGGTGGTGTCGATGTCCGACAAATCGTAATCTGAATCCGTACATCCCGTCATTAGCAGGCATGTAGCCCCTGCTAAGGCAAGTAATTTGTGACTCATGATTAATTAGTGTTTGAGAATTAAGGTGCAAAATTAGTTAAAAAAGATGAATAAATATAATGTTTTTGGGAAAATGTGAATTATAGGTGGGATTATGGGAGGAATGGGAGGAATGGGAGGAGTGGGAGGAATGGGTGCCATAAAGTGAAGGCCTGTTCTTTTTGGGAACAGACCTTATTATAGAATGATTTTCTTGGGATCAGAGTGCGAGCATCTGGTTCTGGTCATTGAGATCGTTCAGGTATCGGACTCGGTCTTCGGACACCATACGGTCAAAATCATCGGAGTATTCAGCGATCACGGCGGCCGGTTTACGCCACTTTTCGGGGAAACGGGACGTGATCCATTCGATTTCGAGATCGCGGTAGTTGTCGAATGCCTCGGTAAAGACGCCTTCCAGACTTTCGATTGTTTCCGCTTCAAGCGCACGGTTGAGATCCTGACGACGCATCGGCAGTCCGATAACGTCCAACCATTCTGAAACGGGGCCCGATGGCTGCGCCTCGGGGAATCCTTCCGGAATATGAGTGTGGAGGTACTTGTAGATGGCCAGCTCGTAGAGGAAGAGAGCGCGCTCCAGTCCGGCGCGGTAGAATTTCATTCCGCGGTAGCGTATCACACGGTCATCGTCGGCGGGACGTGACAGCAGATCGGCAATCACGTCCGAGGCGGAGAGCATTTTGTCGACGGTGGTGGGATTCAGCACGTCGAAAACGATACGGTCGCGCAACGGCAGTTTTCTTTTCAGACGACGGTCGCGTGCGGGCCATTTCTTTTCGTCGCGCATCAGACCGCAACTGCGCAGCATCATGCCGGGAACCACCACTGTGGCTCCTTTTTCATCTCCGAAAAGGTATGAAAAAGGAAATTGAGACGAATCGGGATGCGTCTTATGCTGTCCCATAAGCAGGGAGAAGGCTCCGATTTTCGCTCCGAGCATCAGATATGAGAAAGAACTTGTCTTAACTCCCCGTTCCATGATTCCCCAGTGCACGGGACCCATCTTGTACATGTGGTTGCTCTGGTTGGTTCCCGAGCCGGCGTTCATGAAAGAAGTCTGGCATCCGATCAAGAGGGTGGATTTATGCATGGAGACAGTATATGGACCGGCGAACAGAGCGCAGGCCTCGCCATTTTCCATATGAGAGTTGGCGAAGAACAGAGAGTCGTGGGCGGTGACGCCTTTGCCCAGGACAACGCCTTGTCCCACATGGCAATTCCTTAAAATTGCGCCGGATTCCACCACTCCGTCCTCAATGATGAAATTCTCGGCGTCAACGCCTGCGCCGACATAGGACAGACATCTTCCGGGGGCAGCGTTGTTGGCGATCGTGCCGTTGCGCAGGGAACGTGACCCTTCCACCCGTACTTCATCGCCTATCTGGACGTTGACCAGCGGCCCGCATCCACTGATCACGGCATTGGCGCCGATACGGTTCGGGGCGGAGAAAGTGAGCAGCCAGTCGCGCAGCAACGGCGTGAGATGGTTGGCGCTCCATTTCGGCATGCGTGCCATAAGGAGAGCCACTTGAGCCGACAACCCGGGATAAATAGTCACGGGCCTGGAGCCGGTTTCGTCAAGCACCTCGACAGCGGTGCCTACGCCGCAACGGGACTCCGGCTCGAATTCAATGCGCGAGCTATTGATTATGCGGGCATTGGAGCCAATTTCACAATTTTTCAGGATCTCTCCTATATTATTTATGTGGACGTTGTCGCCTATCACGCAGTCGGCGATCACCGCATTCTCAATTGCGCAGTCTGCCGACGCGTCAAGCGATCCGAGAGAGACATCGCCTACAAACTTCACATTGCGTATTGCAGAAAGTTCGGTGTCGTCAGTGATCGAGACGCGCGACCAATCGGCCGAGCGACATCCCTGTTCTTCCAGTTGTCGGATCTCCCACCATTCCGGCGCCCGGTGCGAGGCGTTATTCTTCGGCAAGGTCATCGTATTTCTGATATAAAAAGTCGTTGTAGGGAAATCTTTCAGTATGTATCTCGAGCGCTTTGCTGTAAAGTTTCTGCTTAAGTTCCTCAATGTTGAGTCGGTCCTTGGCGGATATGAAGATGCAGTTGTCGCCCATGCGGCTCATCCACGTTTTCTGTAGTTCCGGAAGAGAAATGTTTTCGCGCGTGGCGGGCGTGAGGTCGTCAGGATCCTTAGGAGTGTATCGGAACGCATCAATTTTATTGAACACCATTATCATCGGTTTATCGGCGGAGCCGCAAACGTCGGAGAGGGTCTTGTTCACGACCTCTATCTGCTCCTCGAAGTTGGGATGACTTATATCGACTACGTGTACAAGGACATCGGCCTCGCGCACTTCGTCGAGCGTTGACTTGAAGCTGTCGACGAGATTCGAGGGAAGCTTGCGTATGAATCCTACTGTGTCCGTAAGCAGGAAAGGAAGATTCTCCACAACTACTTTACGGACAGTGGTGTCCAATGTTGCGAACAACTTGTTCTCGGCGAAAACATCGGATTTGCTGAGGAGGTTCATGAGTGTGGACTTGCCCACGTTGGTATATCCGACGAGCGCTACACGGGTAAGTTTCCCTCTGTTTTTGCGTTGAACGGTTTTTTGACGGTCGATAGCCTGCAATTCCTCTTTCAGTCGGGATATTCTGTCCTGGATAATACGGCGGTCGGTCTCTATCTGGGTTTCACCGGGACCACGCATGCCGATACCGCCGCGCTGACGTTCGAGGTGAGTCCACATCCGGGTCAGCCTTGGCAACAGATATTGATACTGCGCCAGTTCCACCTGCGTCCTTGCCGTGGCTGTCTGGGCGCGACGGGCAAAAATGTCAAGGATCAGGCTCGTGCGGTCCAGAATCTTCACTTTAAGTTCCTTTTCGATATTCGCCACCTGTTTGGGGCTTAGCTCGTCATCGAATATTACGAGTCCGGTCTCGTTTTCCTCGACGTATTGGCGCAATTCCTCCAGTTTGCCGGTTCCGACATAAGTGCGGGGATTGGGGTATTCCAGTTTCTGAGTGAAGCGGGCAACGGGATCGGCGCCGGCGGTTTCGGCGAGAAACGCCAGTTCGTCGAGGTATTCGTCGGTCTTCCTTTCATCCTGCGAACGAGTGACCAGACCGACAAGGACGGCTTTTTCGTTTTGTTCTTGGGTTATAATGTTGTCTTCGATCATCTTTTATTAATTCTGATATAGAAGTTGTCTAAACTAATTTACGTTTAATAAATAAAGTGAAAAAGTTTAAACTTT
>USIY01000101.1 GCA_900554845.1 uncultured Bacteroidales bacterium
TTTTTTTTTTCAAGCGGAAGGCGGCATACGAGGTGTAGAGAGGTCTCGTCGGCTCGGAGATGCGTATAAAAGACAGCTTCAGTCAAAGTAAGCTGGTTCTCGGGCTTTTCACCGGTTCCGGTATAGACTTGCTGATAGCCGTTGCCGGCGGCGACATAAATATCACTCAAATCGGCATCGCTCTTAATCTGCAGCGTTACATTACGGTTAGCCAGTTTTACATTCGTGCCGATAACCGAAGCGTCCGGATGCTTGATCTCGCAAATTCTCGTCAGTGTAGCAAGATCCGTGGCGTTGAATGCATTAAGACGCACATAGTTATTGCCCTCTTTCTTAAAGAACACGGTCTGCTGGGCGAAGAAACGCATCAACATACTTGTACCTCCTGTCACAGCGCTACCCGCGGAATTAGTCTGGTTCTTGAAATAGACATAAGGTTTTCCGTCGGAGTTAGACTGGTATGTATAGAAGGACACACCGCTTGTGGCTTCGGCGTTGTCGTTGACCACTGCCGTACCATCAAGAGTCATAGTGTAATGACCCACGGTAATGATGGATGGCATTGCGGCGGCCGGGTTCTTTGAAATAAGGGCTTTCTCCCCGACAGTGGTTTCACGGTAGTAATGAGGGGTATTACCGTCCACGTCCTTATTACCGGATGTCACCACATCATTATAACTCAGATATTTCTGATGAAGAGTTTCATCTTTGATATCGGATGCTACTTCGGGATAGGTTGCCGTAAAATAGGCCGGAGAATTTGCCCAGTAAGAACGATGGAAAGTGTAATTATTCCAAGTCCAGGAATTTGTGGAACTAAGATCTCCGTTTATCTCTTTGTTCATATCCTGGAAAGAGTAGTTCTTCGGCAGAATTACTCCGGCATCTCCCGCCACGCGGAACGATTTCACTGCAAAAGTCTCGTTAGCCTGTGCGTTAAGATCCCACCCGTCGAGGGCGAACGTTAATTTCACGGTCTTAGTGGAGAATTTGCCATCTGCATCGTACACACCGGCAACCGTTTCGTAATCATTTATACCATCATTGTTAAAAGTGAAATTCAGCTTGCTTGCATAACGCTCCACCCAGATGTCGATGATCTTATCACTCTCGTCTATATTTTCGATTTCATCTTGCGCGGCCTTTCTGGTAGTGAATACATAGCCCGAGGGCACATTTGCAGCCATAACCAATTTATTGGAAGAATCATAATATACAGAGTTGCTCATCGGGAATCTCATGTTTGTGCCTGTTCCGGTAGTCACGTTGACGCGAGTCACCTGCTGAATCGTGCTCAACGGATTCTGAAGCTCACTCGGCGACGAAGGATTGATATAGCACATCACCTGTGTCGGAGGTGTCTGACCCTTGAACACATCAACCTCGACAACATTGTAGTATTTGTTCTCTGCAGTGTTAACGCCACCAGTAGCTTCCTGAAAATCCGAGAGCTTCATCTGCACAAGATTACCCACTACATTACCGTCGATGTCATAGAACACGAAATAGATGTCGTCAATGGTCGACTCCTGTCCGCTACCAGGAGTAAAATCATTGTTGTCATCGTCCGGATTACCGTTTGCAGCGGAACCTCTGGTTCCCAGCATATCGCTGTTGATACCGATGCTTACATAGAACTTAGAGTCGCTTTTCATCGGTTCATTGCCCGATGTTTCGGGAGCGTCGCTCGAGCAGCCCGCAAGTCCGAAGGCTGCCATAGCCACAATCCCATAGAAAAACTTGTTTGTTTTCATGCGAATTGTATTATTATTTATGTTATTTTGTGTCAGTATACAGTATTTGGAAAATAATTACATAATTCTTAACTTTGACCTCATAGGCACATATGAGTGAAAAAGTGAGCGGTTAGACAAAAACAGGTGTGGTCCCGGAACCGCGGCAGTTATGCCACGGTCCCGGGACCACATCCCGATAGTATAGTCACATGAAAATATTACCCTCTCAAGAATGCATAAATATGCATTTCGGGGGGGTAAATCGTATATTCATGTTTCTAATATTCACGTTATTGCTGTTATTTTTCTTTTAATGCCTCGCCTTCACGACCTTATCCCAATATTAAAATCTCGAAGGCTGTGTGTTCATGTGTTGCATAAACATATACAAGCTATTGTAAGTTTGTGCTATCCGATGCAAAATTAATGCTAATTTTGATAAATGCAAAATAAAAAGATTTTTTTAACACACTTGGCGAAGCCAACATAACCAGACGCAACAGTTTTTCATGGACACCAAGGTTTATGTTTTATCGAATTACCCTCTACGTAGACTTTCATTGTCTTGCCGGAGGAAATCTTGATTTTCTTGCGGAAAGACTTGCCGTCAGCAATGATCGTTATTTCGGGAACCGTGCTGACAATAGAATTATTGGTGACATACACTGCAGCAGGATTGTCGGGATCCTGCACAGCGGTCATACCGGAGCCGGATATGAAGACACGCAACTCATCTGCAAAGGAATGATTCTGGGCCACCGATAACTCTGCGAAAGAGGCACTGTCTTCTATTTTTGTCTTGACGGACAATACAGGCGCCTTGCTTCCGATTCTGATATTCTTCAAAGCCGCGTCCTCCCTTTCCCCCATGAAATTGGAAACCAACATGAAATATGAGCCGTCGGGATCGGGGGCGATCACTCCGTTCCACCCCTCCGGAAGACTTTCGGACAACAGAATGGTATTGTCCCTTAGCTCTTTGGTGCTCACCGCATTGACCGAGGTATAATAATTGACGTTACGACGGTCCACTAAATCACCCGGGTTGACCCTGCGCGATTCATCGGAGAACAAAGTATAGAGCTTTGACGTGAGTATCGAATTATTGTTGCCGCGGTCGCCGAAGCCCATATTTCTGTTTCCCAAGGCCACGAAACCGAGCTCATTGTCGATATTGACCCAGTCCGACGGAATCTTTTTGAAAACCTCGCCGGTAGCCACATCCCCGGAAGAAGTGTCTTCAGAATACAATGTGCGCGAATCTTTGGTGAAAGGATCCGTGGATATGGCCATCAGACCCCCTTTCTCATTGACAATTTCAGCTGTGTCGTTCGCCGTGACATAATCAAGATATATCACCGCGTTTCCGGGAGTGGAATAAAGGGCAAAACGATTATTGAGCGCTCCCTCGTTGCAGTTGAGCTCACCGTTCATGACAAAATAATTCCCACCCGTTTCATAAATAGCGTTCACCACAGGGACTGCGTCGCTCTTGCGGCCTTCCACCTCATACCATCCTAAGAAATTGCCGTTGTTGCCCGAACGGTAAGGAACGATGACCTTGTTGTTGTCGGGATTATGGGATGCGATATATCCGGAATAATTCTTCAGGCCCTCGCTCCAGGAGAAGCAGACGAAGCGCGAGGGCGACGAGCTGCGGACTATGTTCTGATCCGGGAATATATAGGTCTCACCGTAGTCGGCCATGATGTCGGGCCAGGTTGAGGGGGTGATGTCGTGGGTGGGCATCACCTCATGCATCAGCCAGGACATCATCACCCTGTGCGCCTCCACCCCCATGCGCCGGGAGCCCACGTCAGGACGAAGCAGCCACGAGCCGTCGCCGGTCGTTTTCTGACGCGCCTTGATATACTTGTAGGCCATATTCTCCAGGAACAGAGCGTTCGGATCTTTCAGGAACGAGGCCATAGTGGAATATGACGTGATCTGGTCGAACAGGAACAGACTCCAGTCGTTGCCGTTGGGCATCGCCAGCTCGCCGTCGGCCAACGCCAGCCTGTTCAGGACATTGTCCATCACCTCCTGATTGTTGTGCATCAGCGCGTTCGATTTCCATTTCTCCACGCCGTACAGTTCCTTCTGGAACAGCTTCAACGCCAAGGCCGCCTCTCCCAATTCCTGCATCACCACGTTCTGATAGCTCGTATGGAACAGATTGTGATTCTGCAAAGTCCAGTCAGGATAAAGATTCGGTCCGATATAGAGATCAGCCACCGTCTTGCCGTCATATTCAGGGTCAATCACAGTCCGGTCGTCGGCGTCGGAAGGATGCGAATAGCAATTCACCGCGAACTCACGCATCCTGTCGAACCACCGCTTCGACTTGGGATTATCGGGGAACAGGCCCAACGCCGCAGCCAGGACATCAACTTCCCAGCCGTTTTCCTCCGCCTTGGTGTCGCCGATATATCCGGTGGGGATATCTCGTTCCAACTCATAGTCACATTCAGCCTCGAGCAATCGCTCGATGTCCCTCTTTTGCTCCGATGTCAGCGAGTTCCACTGAAAAAAGGCCGAATATGCCACGGACATGGCCCATAACGACGATTCCCATTGAGAATCGTTCTTGGAAGTGGAGCCCCAGTATGAATTGCCGGCGCACGGATAGAGTCTGTTGGCTTTATGAGTGGAGCTGGCATAATTCAACGAACGCGCGGCCCAGTCCTTAAGGTCCTGCCACGTAACGCCTTCAGGCAACACAACCTTGTCCTGCGCATATTTCACCAAAAAAGCGCATATCATGGAAAAGTCGGCGTTATGCCGCACTCCCTGCTCGTTGCTCCCCATGGTGTTCTCTCCTTTGAAGACGCCCAGCGGATATCCTTGGGAATTCCGATCCTCTATCGGCTGCCAATTGGCCTTCATATATGAAGTGAAGTCGGCCAGCATCTGCAACATCCCGTCCTTCATCTGCTTTTCAGCCACGAACTCATGTGTTATGACTCCTTCCGTAACTTGTTGGCCCTGCATCGCTCCTGTAAACAGGACAAAGGCCGCAATCAATACAGCCAATCTCGGAAACCTCTTTATTCCCATTGTTACTCAGATTGTTTAAAATAAAGATCGCATAACGCATGGGATACGGAGCCCTCCGGATGCACCAGTCCCACAGCTTCGGAGGCTGTATGCCATTCCGCCGAATCAACCTCCACCGAGGGATGCGGCTCACCGTCATGCACCTTCGCGATGAATCCCAGCATCAGCATATCCTTGCGTGCGAACCACCAGCTTCCGGCATATCTCAGGCTCTCCACTTCCAGTCCCGTCTCCTCCTCTATCTCACGGCGCATTGTCCCTTCTGCGGTTTCGCCCGGTTTCATGTATCCGCTCACCAGATTCATATACTTGGTGGATATATACCCCTGACGTTGCAACAGCACTTCATTGCGTGAATTGCATACCAGACCGATCACGCATGTAGAGAACATCTCGAACCACGGCTTGTTGCACTTGTCACACCACGGCACATCCGTCTCATCCCCCAAATCCCTCGCTGACAATAAAGTCCCGCAGTCAGGGCAATGTCTGAAACGCATTATTGATGTTTAATTAAGATTTCGTGTTTAATTTCAGTCTTCTTCCTTGGCAGTGTCCTGTTCCGAAGCAAGCTGACGCAGCCTTGACTTCTCCGCCAGACGGTGCCATGAAGCCGCCGATTTGGCGCAGTAATCATAATGGCTGTCGTCCGGAGCAAGACGCTTCAACTCTGCGGCGAACATCTGAGAAAGAGCCTCCGCCGCCTCCCAATAGCCGAACTCGTAGGCGTCTTCATAATATTTGCGGGCGAGACGGAACTCTCCGGCAGGCAAACCTATGCCGTACTCATAAATCTGTCCCATACGATAGGAATAATCGTGGGGATTCATCCTTACGGCCCACTGTGTGGTGTCATAAATTTTCTTACCGAGGTCTTTTGCCTGCGCGCTGCCGAGCCACTCGTCATCAAGAGTCACGAACTGCCAGTAATAGTCGCTGACGGCACATGCCGCATCGCGGTCGTGCCCGGCCATCGCTTCATATTTCTTCAAAGCCTCTTCCGGATTACGGTTCAGCTCCGCGAATATTTCATCCTCTCGTTCCATAATATAGAAGTTGTTTCTACTTATTTACGAAAATTTTTAAAAACATAACGTCCGTCAGTCAAACATCACACCGGGGTTCATCGCGGCCGGTGATTTCCAGTCGATGCCGTATTTCTGCGCCAGCAGCTCCTTTTTTGCACTCCAGAACATAAAGCAGAACCCCATCCCCTTGCGTGCATTCGCGAAGCGGCGGTCCAGTTCTTCCTCCACATCATAATATATGGCCTCCCACTCCCGGGTATATTCCACCGTATCCTTATGCAGATGCGACATTGTAGGATTCATGATAATCCCCATCATCTCGCGGGAGGTCAACAAATTGGATATTAGGCCCTGAAGTTCCTTGTCGAGCAGATGTCCGCACCATCCGGTATAAGGAAGCAACACCTGAAGTTTCAGCAATTTCACCACGTAGCGTTTCATTTCCTTGTCGTCCGGTTTCTCCGGCAACACGGCGCGTACGTAACGCAACAACAGCTCGTAGAGAGCGTGGTTGTAAACAGTGTCGGACACCGCGTCTATAAGCCGGGGCATTGTCTGCTCGTAGACCTCCACAGGCGTCATGTCGTCGCGAAGCAAAGACAAAGCGTCGTCCGCCACATGGATGATATCACGATAATTCTCCTGATTCACCATTGCCTCGGCCTCAAGCACAAGCAACTGCATGTACGCCAGATCATATATATGGTCGGGATTCTCCTCCTGAATCATCTTCACCAGAACCTGGCAAAGATCAATATCGGTCTGGAATTGTTCCTTCCCGTCAGCCGGCATCGTTTCCTGTCGTATAAGGAACGCCTGGTCTATCCGTTCGTCGACCGACAGACTTCTGTCTTTGGCTACTCGTATGATATAATCTTTAAATTCCGGTCTTTTCATAATTACAAACTGTGAAAGTATAATTTTACCTTATCGAAGCGCTTTGCGGCCAGATCCTGAGGAGATATGAGGAAATTAACCATTCCGCAATCATAGAATCGCAATCCCCATCGGTCCTCCTCGTCAAGCTGCAGCAAGGATATGTCGCCGGGAGCCTCGTCCCGTATTTCTTCATAATAAGGCACGCCCAGAAGTTTCTGGCCGTCAGCGTTAGGGGTGGTTTCCTCGAAACGCAGTCCCTCCGCAGGCAGACATGCGTCAGTGCCGTCGGCCCATTGCACCCTGTGGGTATGCAGATCTACTGTTTCCGGAGTATATATTACCTTGAAAAGCTGATCCGGCCAAAAGCCTATATGCCCGGATGGGGCATCCAGATCGCCAAGAAAGTAATCCAACGCCGCGAAAAAGTAGAGAAATCCGGTATGAGGAAGTCTGTTTTCTGTATCGTAAGCCGCGATATCCGCCAGATTGATCTGGCAGATGAACGTGAGCAGATTCTCGTCTTCGGCCTCAGGATCCGGTTCCGCATCGGGAATCGTCGGAAAATCCACACCCTCCGGCAGATCGGGGAAACCCCACCAATGGCTTTTCAACGCCAGACTTTCCTCTCTTTTCTCAGTTATTATTCGTATTGCCATTTTTTACAAGCCTCTTAGAAACTGTTTAAATTTCTTTCGAAAATTTTATTATAAGAGTTCTTTCAAGGCTT
>USIY01000102.1 GCA_900554845.1 uncultured Bacteroidales bacterium
AAGTGGCAGAAAATAGTAGGTGTTATAACCTTTGGAGCGATTGGCATTTACGAATTGCTCTTATGTGCCAATACCTATATAGATTTGAAATATATAATAGAGCCATACGATATTTCTGATATAATAGATAGGATGTATTTGAGGGCTGATGCATTGTCGGCATCCCTTTGGCTCAATTACTTCATTGCCCTTTTTATATTCATTTGCCTTTGGCGGAAAGGAGGCAAGCGATGGGAATAATACTATTTAGACATTGGAAAAAAATGTTTGGCAGCCTTGTTATATTTATATTCTTGTTCATACTATCAACAGGGTGCGGTCATGGCACAGCAGACAGTGGCAATAACAATTTAATTCAACAAGACGAAATGCATAACAACGAAGATATACAGCCCGAAGATTTCTCACAATTTATAGAGAGATTTCATTCCGACTCATTATTTCAACAGCAAAGATTGTCTGAATCTTTGGTGCTATTTGATTCCAAAATAGAAGTTCAAGTTCCTCCCGGTGGCGATAAATACGATGCCTTTTATTCTTGGACTCAAAATGATGTCATTGTAAATCTTTTAGAAGTCAACAAAAATAAACAGAACCTCGAATACCATACTGAACTGATGTTTATCTCTGATTCGGTTATTTGCGAAAATATATTTATTCCGAAAAGCAATCGGACCTATCTTCTTGAGTTCTCCAGAGTGGAACGCAAGTGGTTATTAACTCAATTGATCGTAAATCATTAAGTGTTGAGAAAGGAGGCAAGCTATGAAACTGATATACAAAGCAAAATGGCCGATTGTCATATTATTTGCAATTACATTTGTGGCTTCTTTTGCGGCTCTTTTTGTAGGAGAAACAACAGTTGTCAACAGGTGTCTGTTGGTAGCGAATGTCTTGCTGATAATAGCGCAGTTGGCAAACGTGGTTTATGCGTTTAGAAATAGACATAAAGATATCGGAATCGCATTACTTGTCTGCCTTCTCATTGGTATTGGGCTGATGTGGGTAATATATATTTGGAGCTGGAATTATACCGTTAAAGCATTAACCATAGGTTTTGAATGAAGAAGTTATTGTATATATCTGCCATTGCGGGCAATTTCTTGTTGCTGATTTACGCCGTTATCTTGATTGTCGGAATTAGTGGCGGTTGGCTTGATCGTGAATTGTGGCTGCATTCCGATATGGCTAAAGTTGCACAGCTCCTGCTCATGGCATCGGCGATGGGCTTGTTGTTTGCTAACATTCGTATTAGTCGGGAACAATACGGTGGCAGGTATCTGTCATTGATTTTATGTGGAAATTTCTTTATCAATCCCTTCCTGAGTTTATATTTCCTGAGTGGTAAAGCGGACAGCAAACAGACATCAACGACATTTTCAAAGCGCAATGTATATCTATTCCTTTGCAATGTGCAGATATTTTGGCTGCTATACACATTCGCGGCAGTGTTCTATACCCCGCTGATTGAGTCGAAGGTCGGCGGTATATTTTATATCGCTATGATTATAGCGGTCTCAGTATTCATACAACGTAATATCACGATTTCCATAAAACACGACACGCCCGGGTATTTGCTACTGAATATATGGTTTTGTTTTATTTATGCTCCGTTTTATTCGCGTCGCGTTCTTAAAAATAATTGGATATGAAAAAGCCAAGTGAATTTCAGCGTGTAATCGACCGAAAGAAGAAAAGCGGAGATTGGAAGGGTCTTCGCCTCTATCTTCGTAGGTTATTATCTGTGATGCCGGACGATTATTATCTTTTAGCCGAGTTGTCATCAGCCTGCTATCAATTGGAAAAATATAATGAATCCCTAACTTATGCAAACCAAGCGTATCAATTAGCTCCTGACGATTATTGGGTAAGATACATCTATGGTTGCGCGTTATTATCAAAAGACAGGTTAGATGAAGCCTCTGAAATGTTTAACTCCATTATTGCTTGTGATGTGAATTATCTTGCATACTATGAACACGGCGAGGGAAAACGGTGGGCGGAATCTCTATTGAACGACAGCTGTTATATGAGAGCCGCTGTTTATGAGCAAGAGTGTTGTCATCTTGAGGCGCGTAAAATGTTCTTGCTTCACAAGAGTCTGCGAAAACGTGGATTATACAGCGACTTTTCAATGCGACAAGTCAATAATCATCTCAGGAATTTAGATGTAACAATAGGCGATAGTGACAAGGATTATTCCATCTCTAAATACCGTCCGCAATTCTATGATTCCCAATCATGTTACACCCGTAATGAGTGGACTTCAATCTCAGATATAGGGAAGTCTTTTGATGATGGTGTGTTGACAATTAACGAATATTTGGAAACGGAAAGGCACTATATAAATACGGCTATTGAACTGGCACGAATTTCAGGATGCTCATACCTGACAGTTGATTATCTT
Organism: uncultured Bacteroidales bacterium; assembly: GCA_900554845.1. GTDB lineage: Bacteria > Bacteroidota > Bacteroidia > Bacteroidales > Muribaculaceae > Lepagella. The sequence continues at coordinate 2,408 of USIY01000102.1, forward strand.
GAAGGAAAATACATGGCGCAAAATGTTACGGGACACCCATTGAATTCCAATCTATTGGAATCGGCACAGAAAATGCGACACGGATTGAAAATCCGCGTATCAGATTGTGCCGATTATCTACGACTTTGTTTGCGAGAATGTTGTTATGCCAGTTTTTCCAATCATTCACACAATTTCTATATTAATTTTGGATATGATTTTTATATGCACATTCGTACAACTTTACCCAAAAAGCAAGTTGAAGAAGTCGTTTTGAAAAATCATTTATATTTTAGGCCATAAAACTGACCGATAAAAATAAGCATTAAAATTTCAATGAATATGCGCAACCGAGTATTAACAATATTGTTTGCCATTACTGCTTTCTTATGTAATGGTCAGGCTTTTCTCGCAAAATATCCTAAGCTGACAAAGAAGAATCTGAACGAGTTTTTCTTGGACTGGAAAGCGTATTCAGATACCATCGACTCAAATAATGTTGTCACAGACAGTGTTATAGCTGATGTTTTTATGTGGAATAATGTAGTCTTTTGCCTTGAAGGTCATCCTACAAACGAACCCAAATATAATGTTATCCCTCAGACAATCGAAATTGAACGGTATTATCTCGATGTGGATACAGTGATGGCGAAACTTTGCCTTGGTTTTCCTGAATTTATAGAAGATTTGAAAGATGATCAATATGTTGTTGACAGCGTGACGCCTGTTCTGCCGTGGCGAGGTTTGTATCTGACATTAGACATAAACAAGAAACTATCTTTATTTGCAGGAGGATTAAAGAATGGTGATAAATTAGGAAAGATCCATAAGAAGAATATCAAGAAACTAAGGAAATATATTCCGGTTGATTATGGTCATTGGGGTGGTTATTGGTGGTTCACTTCGTTTCCGATTATTACCCATATTCGTTATGCCGACAATTTAATAGCTGTAATGAGAAGGACAAGTTGGTGGACCGGTGATGTAATATGGTATGTGAAAGAAAACGGTAAATTTATAAGAAGACCTGAGCCAATAACATCATGGGTTGAATAGCATTACATTTAGACAATATGAAACTGACCGATAGACGATTTTGGATAGCGTGGCTTGTTCTACTTCTTATGGCGATTGTGAGTTGCATGGCAGAAGGAAGGAACGAAGATAGCGCGTTGCTTGGTGCGGCTTATGCACTGCTACTGAACACCATCCTTTCAATCTGTTTGATGATTTTTACCCTCTTATCCTCTCAAAAACGGAATTTATGATTCCCTTTGCAGAATGAAATTAAAAAAGTCGCCGAGAGGGTGCAAAGACTCTCTCGGCGGCTTGGATATTATTCTTCAGTGGGATTGAAATACAGGTAGGTCTTATCCAATCCCCGTTCTTTCTCCCAATAGCGGATGTTGTTCTTGATGCTGTCTCGCTCCTGCCATGTCCCGGTCATGAAATCCCGCTCGGTATTCATAAGAAACTGACGAGCTTCATCGGTCTTATATGCTGTACGCTGGTTGCGGTAAAGCCATTCGACATCTTTCAGCTTGGAGTTTTCATTGAGTTGATAGAAGAAGCCGTAGCCGAAACCTCCGGCGGCGAGAAGAAGAATGGCAAAGATTGCATAGACCCATTTGGGGGTAGCGAGCCACCATTGACCGGCTACAAGGGATTGCACCTTGTAACGCAGGTCGCTGACAACATTATAGAGTTTATTACGCTCTTCGGCGAACTCCTTGCGGAATCCCTCGTAAAGAGCGTCTTTGACCTTGACCCCAAGATTGTCAGACAATACGTCGGCAACGCCTTTCGACAGACTGCCAGGCAGTTTTTCAATGACTTCCTTGAGAATCCCGTCTGCCGATGTTACTGACAGCTTTTCATCAAGCAGTTTGCCGATACTTTCGTTGGTCGCAATGTCTTCAGGCAATTTCACGGTTATTGATTCCGGACTGACAGGCTGTGCGGGAGGCGGTGTTGCCATGCCCTTCGTTTCCAGTGTCTCGATTCGGGTGCCGTGGCTGGTTACTTTCTTTTGCAGGTCGTCAATCTGCTCTCCTTGTTTTTTGACGTCATCGTAGAGTTTTGACATGTTCAGATTTTTCTTGATTTGCGTTTACGTTTGGCTTCCTCTTTCTTGATTGCGTTCTGGAACGCCTGTTCCTCCGGGTCGAAGCCGGGTCCGAGAGTGAACAGATTTCCGATTGCCCCGACGGTAGCTTCCACCATATACCCGACAAGAGAGGACTTTTGAGACGGAGCATATTCCACGGTTTCGTTGGGTTGCTTAGTCGCATTATCAGACTGCTGATGCTCATGCTTGCGGTTGAACTCAAAGAGATTGTTCAGTCGTCGATACGTGAAAGCCCGGTCGATTTTGGAGCCGTTCATCGTAATATCGCCATCGGAAAATTTCACACCGATATGCTCCCCGGTATTGTGGTCATCGTGAAATTTCACGTCAATTCCGGCACAGGCGAGACGGCGGCAGAACTCATCCCATGACTTGCAGCCATATATCGCAGCGGAAATCTTAGTCTTGAACAGAGGCTTTTTCTGTTCGTATTTCTCCTTGAGAGGCGAATATGTAAGACCGTATTTGTCTTTCAGAGCCTTGACAACCTTGTCGCTCCGCTTGAAATTATTGCGCTCGTTGACGGCTTTGCCATGAAGATTCACACGGTTATAGACGATATGGAAATGCGGATGCTCGGTTTCAAGATGACGCACGATAAGATATTGTGTGTCCTTGAATCCCATTCCGTCCAGATATTCTTTGGCGAGTTGTACCATGAATTCATCGGTAAGCCGGGGAGCGTCGGCATTGTCAAAACTGATGGAGATATGTCCCGCCGGATTCTCCTTGCCGGGCATAAATCCGTGTATCGCCTCAAAGGATTGCACCATTCTGGCATAGTCGGATGTGAAAACCTTATCGCTTCCGATGATGCGCCATGTGTCGGGCGTGTATTCTTTCGGGTCGTGAAACTGTCGCGTCACGTACCCCACGACATCGTGAAACGTGCCGCTTTTAAGGATTCTTGCAAACATAGTCGGTCTCCTTGTTGGGCCTTAATTTTTTGAGAATGTCAAACATCCGGTCAACGACAGCTGCTAATTTATTGGCCGCGCTGCGTAGTTTGAGCTGATGAAAACAGGTCATCGCCTGATTGAAATCGGAACTGAGATTGAGTATTCCTCGGGCTATTTCCTTTTCAATCTCGGTCAGGCGACTGACGATTGTGAGCCGGAACGCTCCGTGTCGGACATACTCTGCCAGCTTTACACCGGCAGCTTTCGACCGCTTTTTGAGGTCGGCATGTTCGGCATCAGTCAGCTTGATTGTCACAACATGGGTGCGCTTCTCGTCGGTCGGTTTTGAGGGACGACCGCCCTTTCTTGTGGGTGATTTACTCATTGTGGTCATTATGATGGGTTATGTGAATTGGGGAGGCAAAGAGCGTTTTTCAACGCGCAGTTTAGGGAGGCGTTTTCGGAGAAAAAGAAATCCCGAAACATATCCTTGCCTTCCCAATTCACTACGTTCATCGGGAAGCTGCCCCACGGTGTACCGGGTGCAGTGGTATCCCGACTTTCTATTTCAGAGCTTGCGCCAGATTTCGATGTCGTCTGCATATTGTTTCAGATGCTCGGCGAGGATGGCGTTAGCGTAGCTGCTGACGGTGGTGCCACGGTCGCCGAGAATTCTGGAAACGCGCTCAAGCTGGTCCCACAGGTCGCCCTCGATATTCAGGGCATGGCGGTTCTCCAGCTTTGCAGGAGCAAGGAATGTAGCCTTGAACTCGGCGAAGTCTGATTTGCGCTGTTGCTTGCCGATACGATGTTGCTTCGGCTGCTCGGTTGTGGGAGTTGCCTCGGTTGCCGTCTGCTCGTTGCCAAACAGATTGTCAGCGTTGGCAGGAGTGGTGCTGTTGACAGTGTTGTCGCTGTTAACAGTAGATGTGGCGTTGATAGAGTTATCTGATTTCATTGTAACTTCGGGGTTAGAGGTTGATACTTTGGATTTGGTTGCATCGGTCAACTCGGTTGACTTGGATGCGGTTGTTGACGGAGTTTTCTTCGCAGTCATTGTTTTTCTGTTTTTGAGGTTTTGTTGATTGCATCAGTATCCGGGTTATACCGTTCAACTGACACGAGGGTGAGTTGCAGGTCATCAATGAGTTTCTGCAACATCGGATTTTTTCTAATCATCGCTTGCAGCACGGCTTGGTCAGGTTCGATTTGCAGGAGGTAGTCTGCTATGTCAAGTCCGGCTGTTCGCTCGTCATCAGTGGCAACTTCTTCAAGATAGTTGAAGATGCTTGCCTCGATACCGAGATTGCGGAGCAAACTCAGTTTATGCCGCCATTGGTCGGTCGCGCCTATATCGGGATACAGGATTACCTGACGGCCTCGGAGAACACGGATTGCATCGTTATTGAAGCAACCATTTTTACCGCCGGAAGCGAGCCACACATATTCGGGCAGATAGTAAGCTGACACAAGTGCGGTCTTCTCGCTCTCGACAATGGCAACCGGTTTGCCTCTGTTCATCGGCAACAAGTGTTCACCGAAAAAGCACTGACGCAGATTGAAGGCGGGCAACTTCAAAAGCGAGTGAACCCATGTAACATGGTTGAACGGCTCCTTTACACGTTTGCCGTTGTCGGCATCGTAGAGCATGACTTTCCCGGTGCGTACACAGCCGTTGATGTCGGTCTGCCAGAATACGCATGACCCCGGCCAGTGCTTTGAGGTGCCTACACGATAGTCTTTCATCAGTCGTAGGGTTTCCTCGGTTCCGAACTTGGAGCGGAGGAACAGATAGAGATTGTTTTTCTCATAGCCGTGCAGAGTCTGTGAAACAGTCTCTGCCGCGATGAAGGAGAGTGGCTTTCGCGGCTCGGTCGGCTTGGCTCGCCATGCTAACGGAGCTGTGAAATCGGAGTGTAATGGCTTAGCCTCAGGATCACGCTCAAAATATTCCTTCGGTGTCAGGTGGTAGCCGCAGCTCTGCTCATGGTCGCATCTGCCAACATCAT
>USIY01000103.1 GCA_900554845.1 uncultured Bacteroidales bacterium
GGTTTTGTAGAAGAAGACGAAAGTGTTGACGCATCGGCGAGACGCGTTGTGAGTCAATTGACAGGACTCGACAACGTCTACATGCATCAGGTAGGAGCTTTCGGCCGTGTGGACCGTGACCCTGGCGAAAGAGTGGTGTCGGTGGCGTATTTTGTGTTAGTCGACACTAATGATGTCGACGAAACCAAACTGAGGGCACATGGCGCATATTGGCGTGACCTCGACGATTTGCCCGAATTAGGGTTCGATCATCCGGAAATGATTCATGAGAGTCGGGAGTATCTTCGTCAGCTGATTCAGGTGGAGCCATTGGTTTTCAAACTTTTGCCCGACTTGTTTACGCTGACGCAAGTGCAGTCGCTGTATGAACTGATTCTTGGTGCGACGGTTGACAAACGGAATTTCCGAAAACATATTCTTGAGACAGGATATATTGAGCAGACCGAGATGATAGACAAATCCACTTCCCGAAGAGGAGCGCGTCTGTACCGTTTCGCCGGTGAAAATAAAAAGGAATATTATGCTTGAAGAACTGAAAGAAAAAGTCCTCAAGGCCAATCTTGACCTTGTGAAACATGGACTCGTAATATTTACCTGGGGAAATGTCTCCGGTATCGACCGCGATAAAGGTCTGGTGGTCATCAAACCCAGCGGAGTCAGTTATGACGATATGAAAGCCGATGACATGGTCGTCGTCGACCTGAACACCGGCAAAGTGGTGGAAGGGGATTTGCGTCCGTCGTCCGATACTCCGACACATCTGGCCATTTATCGTGCGTGGCCCGAGGTGGGAGGTGTAGTGCATACGCATTCCACTTATGCCACGGCATGGGCCCAGGCCGGCATTGACCTTCCGAACATAGGCACGACGCACGCAGACTATTTCCATAATGCAGTGCCGTGCACATCCGATATGACGGAGGAGGAAGTCAAAGGAGATTATGAACTTGAGACCGGTAATGTCATTGTAAACCGATTCAACGAGGCCGGCATCAATCCGATGCATACGCCAGGAGTGCTGGTGAAAAACCACGGACCTTTCACTTGGGGCAAGTCGCCTGCGGAAGCCGTTCATAACGCGGTGGTACTCGAACAGGTGGCCAAGATGGCTTTTGTTGCTTATCAAGTCAATCCTGCGCTGACGATGAATCCGTTGCTCGTAGAGAAACATTTCAGCCGTAAGCATGGGCCGAACGCCTATTACGGCCAAAAGAAAAAATGAACAATCAACAAATTAACCTTAAATATATAACGACTATGTTCGAGAACTTAGAAGTATGGTGGGTCACCGGTGCCCAGTTATTATATGGCGGCGACGCTGTAGTGGCAGTCGACAATCATTCCAAGGAGATGGTTGAAGGATTGAACAAATCCGGCAATCTGCCAATAAAGGTGGTGTACAAGGGCACGGCCAATTCCTCCAAAGAGGTGGAGGATGTGATGAAGGCGGCCAACAATGATCCGAAATGTGTAGGCATCATCACCTGGATGCATACTTTCTCGCCGGCCAAGATGTGGATACACGGACTGCAGGCTCTCCGCAAACCGTTGCTGCACCTCCACACCCAGTACAATGCCGAGATTCCTTGGGACACCATGGACATGGACTTCATGAACCTGAACCAGTCCGCTCACGGCGACCGTGAGTTCGGCCATATCTGCGCGCGCCTGAAGATAGCCCGTAAGGTTGTGGTGGGCCATTGGACCGACAAAGAGACGCAGGACCATATTGCAGTATGGCAGCGCGTTGCAGCCGCATGGGCTGACGCTCAGGATATGACGATTATCCGTTTCGGCGACCAGATGAACAATGTGGCCGTGACAGACGGCGACAAGGTCGACGCAGAAATCCGTATGGGTTATCATGTGGACTACGTTCCCGTAAGCGAACTGATGGAGTTCTACAAGAAGGTGGAGGACGCCGATGTGGAGAAATTGTTCGGCACTTACATGAATGAATATGTTGTGGCCGATGATATCAAGGAGGAAGGAAGCGCGGCCAACAAATCTGTCAAGAACGCCGCTCGTGCTGAACTTGCCATCCGCGCTTGTCTGAAAGCTCATAACGCCAAGGGCTTCACCACAAACTTCGACGATCTTGGAACCGATGACATCAATGATCCGAAGTTTGTGGGCTTCGATCAGATTCCGGGTCTGGCTTCGCAGCGTCTGATGGCCGAGGGCTATGGCTTCGGCGCCGAAGGCGACTGGAAGTCGGCCGCTCTGTACCGTACGCTATGGTACATGACCCAGGGTATGGAAGGCGGTTGCTCGTTCCTGGAGGACTACACCCTTAACTTCGATGGCAAACAAAGCGCTATTCTCCAGGCCCATATGCTGGAGGTTTGCCCGATGATAGCAGAGGAGAAACCCCGTCTGGAAGTTCACTTCCTGGGTATAGGTATCCGCAAGGCCCAGACAGCTCGTCTGGTGTTCACTTCTCGTCCCGGCACAGGTCTTACCGCCACAGTCATCGACCTCGGTAACCGTTTCCGTTTAATCGTAAACGATGTGGAGTGCATCAAGTCGAAGCCTCTGCCCAAGCTGCCGGTGGCTTCCGCATTGTGGATTCCGATGCCCGACTTCGCGACCGGTGCTGGCGCATGGATACTTGCGGGAGGAACCCACCATTCCTGCTTCAGCTATGCCGTAACTCCGGAGTTCTGGGAGGATTATGCTGAAATCGCTGGAATCGAGATGGTCAGAATCGACAAGAACACCACTATCTCCGAGTTCAAGCGTGAGCTTCGCAACAATGATGTGTATTATCTGCTTAACAAATAAGCGATGGATGCCCGGTCAATAATACTTGAAGGTAAAGCCGTTCTCGGAATCGAGTTCGGCTCTACCCGCATCAAGGCAGTCCTTGTGGACGACGAGAACAAGCCTATAGCCCAGGGAAGCCACACATGGGAGAATCAGCTTGTCGACGGCCTGTGGACATATTCTCTCGAGGCGATATGGTTCGGACTGCAGGATTGCTACCGCGATCTGACAGAGGATGTACACCGCAGATACGAAGTGGACATAGAGAATCTGGCGGCTATAGGAATAAGCGCCATGATGCACGGATATATGCCTTTCGACAAAGAGGGCAAGATGCTCGCTGCGTTCCGCACATGGCGTAACACCAATACCGGTAAAGCGGCGGCGGAACTGTCGAAACTTTTCAATTACAACATTCCTCTGCGGTGGAGCATCTCGCATCTGTATGAGGCGATTCTCGACCAGGAGTCCCATGTAGGCGAAGTGGATTTTTTCACCACTTTGGCAGGATACATCCATTGGCAGCTGACCGGTGAGAAAGTGATCGGTATCGGCGATGCGTCAGGTATGTTGCCGGTTGATCCGGCCACCAAGAACTACGACGCAACAATGGTCGGTAAGTTCAATACACTGGCTGCGTCCAAGGGATTCAACCATAAGCTGGAGGATATTATTCCCAAGATTAAGGTAGCCGGCGAGCAGGCGGGTGTACTGACGCAGGACGGCGCGAACCGTCTTGATATCTCGGGCAAGTTGAAGGGGGGCATTCCCGTGTGTCCTCCCGAAGGCGACGCCGGAACAGGAATGGTCGCGACAAACGCTGTTCGTCAGCGCACAGGCAATGTTTCCGCCGGAACATCGTCGTTCTCCATGATCGTGCTTGAAAAGGAATTGAGCAGACCATATGAGGCGATAGATATGGTCACGACACCCGACGGCAGTCTGGTGGCCATGGTGCACTGCAACAACTGCACGTCGGATCTGAATGCATGGGTCGGAATGTTCGCTGAATTTGCCGGACTGCTCGGTGACAAACGTGATATAGGCGAAATCTACGGCATTCTGTATAATCATGCCTTGACCGGGGACAAGGATTGCGGAGGGTTGGTATCGTACAACTACTTCTCTGGCGAACCGGTGATGGGACTTGATGAAGGCGCTCCCTTGTTTGTCCGTACGGTGAAAGACAGGTTCAATCTTGCCAATTTCGTTCGCGCAGGTATAAACGCTGCGGTGGCCGTCCTAAAGGTAGGCAACGATATTTTGTTCAACGACGAACATGTGAAAGTAGACCGTATCACCGGTCACGGCGGATTGTTCAAGACACCCGGCGTGGGACAGCGTATTTTGGCGTCGGCCCTCAATACTCCGATCTCCGTTATGGAAACCGCCGGCGAAGGTGGCGCATGGGGTATGGCGTTGCTGGCATCCTTTATGGTGAACAATCCTGACAGCCGTAAGTTGGACAATTGGCTGGACAATGTGGTCTTCGCAGGCAATACCGGTACGGAAATCACTCCTACCCAGGAGGAAGTGGAAGGTTTCAATAAGTATATCGCAAACTATATAAAGTGTCTGCCGGTTGAAAAGACCGCAGTGGAATGCAAATATTAAGCCCCGAATTCCCGCAGGCATTTGACGATTGCTTGTAAAACTCGAAATTGGAATGAAAACGTTCCGTCCGGACATAAGCGGACGGAACGTTTGGCATTTTATATATAAAAGTCCCGTTGTATCGAAAAAATTTCGTAAATTTGTAGCTTGATATGCTTGGGACATTGAATCGGATATTGTCCATGCTGCTGATATCGGCGACAGTGACGGTCCTGACCGGGGGTTGTCATCGCAAACATGTGCCTGTGCCGCAGGATGATGTGGTAGTTGTGGCGTATGGAGACACTTCGTTGACGCTAAGAGAAGTTGTGCACCGTATCCCCCGCGGACTTGAGCATGATGACAGTGTGGAGATGTTCCGATCAATTGTCGAGACATGGCTGCGGCGTCAGGTCCTGACGGAGTTTGCGAGCCGTAATATTCCCGATATGGATGAAATAGACAGACTTGTGGATCAATACAGGTCGGATCTGATATTGGGACGATATCTGGCACGTGTGGACCAAGGCGCAAAACCCAATATAAGCAATCGTCGTGTCGACAGATATCTGAGCCAACGGGCGGACAGTATGACTCTTGAGGAACCTGTTGTAAAAGGAATTTTCCTGAAGGTCAGCGAGGACGATCCCAATTTGGAGACATTGCTCCGATGGATGAGAACTTCGACGGATTATTCCGTCGATAAGCTGGAGCATAATATATTACGCGGAGCCACTCAGTACGAGTACTTTATGGATCGATGGCATCCATGGCATGAGGTGGCGGATCTGGTTCCGTACAGATTTTTCGATGCAGATGCATTTCTTGAGGCCAACAAAGACTTCGAGACACGATATGGTGGATCGGTCTACATAATACATATCTCAGATTATGTGGGCAGCGGTATGGCGATGCCTTTGGAATATGCTCGCGAACAGATTCGCGAGGCACTTCGACAGGAGGACATAGCCGTGCGACGTCAGGATATGATCCGTGACATCTACAGACATGAAATGTCCGAAGGAAGACTTAAGGAAGGGTTGTACAATCCGGGCACCGGCAAATTGGGAAATGACGACAAAGAAAATTAAAACAACTATGAATAAAGGAAAACTGATAACGGGAATATGTCTGGCAGCTTTTGCCGGAATATGCGCTGTGGCCGCACCTGTCAAAAAAAATGTTGTCGACGAGGTGGCATGGATCGTCGGAGACGAGGCCATTTTTCGCTCCGATGTGGAGGAACAATATGAGCAGATGCGCTCCGAGGGACTTGCCATAGGAGGCGATCCATATTGTGTCATACCGGAACTTATAGCCGTTGACAAACTGTTTCTGCACCAGGCCAAGATAGATACGGTTGAAGCCCCGGAGAATCAAGTGGCTTCGCAGGTGGATCGCCGTCTGGATTTTTTTATCTCCAATTTGGGTTCCCGCGAAAAGGTGGAGGAATATTTTCATAAAAGTTTTCCGCAGTTGCGCGCCCAACTGATGGACATAATGCGCAGCAATTACATCATCGACCAGGTGAAGAGCGGGCTGACCAAAAATGTGAAGGGAACACCGAGCGATGTCACAAAATATTACAATTCACTCCCGGAGGACAGCATACCTTACATCCCGATGCAAGTTGAGGCCCAGATAATAACCGTATATCCGGAGATTCCGCAACAGGAAATAGACGACGTGAAATCTCGTCTGCGTGAGTATTCCGACCGCATCAACAAGGGAGAGGCTGAGTTCTCGACTCTTGCCATCGCCTATTCCGAGGATGGCTCGGCCATGCAGGGAGGGGAGCTCGGTTACCATGGACGCGCTGATTTTGTCCCGGAGTTCTCCGCTGTGGCATTCAATCTTAACGATCCTAAAAAAGTGTCCCGAATCGTCGAGACTGAATTCGGTTACCATATCATCCAGCTGATTGACAAGCGGGGAGACCAGGTGAACGTGCGTCATATTCTGCTCAGGCCTAAGATCGCGCCTCAGGATCTGAAAAATGCTGTGGTTCGTCTTGACTCCCTCCGCAAGGAAATAGTGGGTGGAACTTATACATTCGAAGAAGCGGCGCGATATGTGTCGCAGGACAAGGATACCCGCAACAATAAGGGCATAATGGTGAATCCCAAGACCGGAAGCACCCGATTTGAATTGCAGGACCTTCCTGCGGAGGCCGCGCAGAAACTTGAACTGATGCAACCGGGCGACATTTCCGAAGCTTTCATTATGACTGATCCCAAAATGAACCGCGAGGTGGTTTCCATAGTTAAGCTCAAGGAGCGTATTCCGGGACACAAGGCCACTTTGGCTGATGATTTCAACCTTATAAAAAGCATGTACGAGAATTCAGCCAAACAGAAAATCATCAAGGATTGGATCGAGAAGAAGATCAAAGACACATATACTCACATTTCGGACGGTTGGGAAGGCTGTGAGTTCAAATATGAAGGCTGGATAAAATAGTGTCCACGAAAATAGGATGGACTCTCAAAGAGATTGATAGGAGACAGTGAGGAAGACAAGAGGACTTATATTGCTGATAATAGGGCTAATGCTGACAGGTCTGGCGTCAAGTTGGATCGATGCGGTGTATGCCCAGTCTCAGCGCAAGAAGACTCAGAGCGAAAATTATAACCGTCCAAAGCCTCGCGAACCGATACGTCCCACTATACCGGGTGAAAACCGATATCAGGATGACAAGGTGTTTCTGGAATACGCCGACTCCCTGTACAGACCCGCCAATGAGTATGAGGAATTTCAGATTGTCAAAGGGAACGTGAAATTCCGTCAGGGCAATATGTATATGTTCTGTGATTCGGCCTACTATTATCCGGAAAAAAACTCAATGGATGCGTTCGGTCATGTTGAGATGCAGCAGGGCGACACTCTGTTCGTATATTCGGACAAATTGTATTATAACGGAGCCGAGAAACATGCCACTCTTGTTCGGGGACCGTCGCGCAATAAGGTGGAGCTGAAGAACCGTACCGTGACGTTAACAAGCGTATCGAACAACTCTTGGAGATCCTTGTCGTACGGGCCATAGTGCCCAGGCAGGTTAT
>USIY01000104.1 GCA_900554845.1 uncultured Bacteroidales bacterium
TCACCAACGAGCGCGGTGGCGATGACTGCGTGGCAATAGAGTCCAGACAGCGGCTCAGGCACGGCAGACGGGGCTTGAGGCGGTTGAAACGGAATGGGTGCAGTTTTTCGACTCAGACGACGTCATGGCTCCAGATATTCTTTCCGAGGCTCTGAAACACACCGATGGCGCCGACATTGTATGTTGGAAACGAGAACTGATAGGTCTTGACGGCCGAATAAGGATCTTGCCGTTTCGGCCCGACGATGTTTTCCGTTGCCATATTTACAACGGGATGCTCAGCACTCAGTCCTACATGATCCGGAGGGAATTCTTGCGCGACGCAGGAGGCTGGAATCCCGATGTCCAGGTATGGAACGACTGGGAGCTTGGTATAAGGTTGCTGTTGCGCCGTCCGTCAATCGTGTGTCTGGACAGCATCGGCGCCATAGTTTACAGTCAGGAGGTCTCAATAACCGGCACATCCTTCAGTGCAAAGGCAGGACAATGGGAAAACATCATCGACATGGTTCAGACTTACGTGCCGGACCGCAAGGATATAATCGAGATGTTGGACTACCGCCGTGTGAATCTTGCGGCTATATATACCCGCGAAGGACATCCGGAAATTGGCAGGAAATTGCTTCACGCAACTATGCGAAACACTTGCTGCCACCCCCTGAAACGGGAGCTTTTGAAACTAATGTACCATTATACCCGACTTGGCGGCCGCGGAGCCTATCGTCTGTGGCGATAACATTTGGCCGATTGCCGAAATTTTTCTATATTTGCAGTCTGAAATATGATGTACGGTCAAATCACCAGTTTCAATTGTTTATATAGGCAAACCAGTTTAAACCCAAATAAAAAATCATGGTAGATTATAAAAGCTTAGGTCTTGTGAACACCCGTGAGATGTTTGCAAAGGCAGTACACGGAGGCTATGCAATTCCAGCCTTCAACTTCAACAACATGGAGCAGCTGCAGGCCATCATCAAGGCAGCCTCGGAGACCAAATCTCCTGTAATCCTTCAGGTGTCAAAAGGCGCTCGTAACTACGCCAACCCCATCCTGTTGCGTTACATGGCTCAGGGTGCGGTTGAATACGCCAAGTCGCTTGGCTGGGAGCATCCCCAGATTGTCCTGCATCTGGACCACGGTGACAGCTTTGAGCTTTGCAAGGACTGCATCGAGCACGGTTTCTCAAGCGTCATGATCGACGGCAGCCACCTTCCCTATGAGGAGAACGTAGCCCTGACCAAGAAGGTATGCGACTACGCACACCAGTACGATGTTACCGTCGAGGGCGAGCTGGGCGTACTGGCCGGAGTAGAGGACGAGGTTTCCTCCGACCACCACACCTACACCGACCCCGAGGAGGTAATCGACTTCGTGACTCGCACAGGCGTTGATTCTCTGGCCATCTCCATCGGCACAAGCCACGGCGCATACAAGTTCACTCCCGAGCAGTGCACTCGTGACCCGAAGACCGGCCGTCTGGTTCCCCCGCCGCTGGCATTCAACGTGCTTGAGGCTGTAGAGGCCAAATTGCCCGATTTCCCCATCGTGCTCCACGGTTCCTCCAGCGTTCCCCAGGAGTATGTGGACGAGATCAACCAATACGGCGGCAAGTTGCCCGACGCTATCGGAATTCCCGAAGAGGAGCTCCGCAAAGCCGCAAAGATGGATGTCTGCAAGATCAACATCGACTCCGACTCCCGTCTGGCTATGACAGCTGCTGTACGCAAGGTCCTCTCTACCAAGCCCGCCGAGTTCGATCCCCGCAAGTATCTGGGTCCGGCCCGCGACGAAATGGAGAAGCTCTACAAGCACAAGATCATCAACGTGCTTGGCAGCGACGGCAAAGCCGAGTAATCCAAATCATTACACATCATATATCGGGACGCCTGCTTGGGCGCCCCGTTTTTTTTTATTACTTTTGCATCATGGCTCTAAAAATGGACGTGGCAATGGCGACATGGAAACCCGAAGGCATTCTCCGGGTTAACGCCATGGATCTCCCGGAAGTCCCGGGGGTAAGGTATGTCGTTTCTTGGCAACTCCCAGGTCCCGATCATGTCCTCCCCGAGCCTTTGGCATCCCGCGACGATGTGCTTATATGTTTCACCGACGAGCCCGGTATCGGCGCCAACAGGAAGAACGCCTGCTCATATTGCGACGCCGACATTATCCTTAACGCAGACGATGATCTCATTTACACAGCTCAGCAACTGCAATCCATCATCCAGACTTTCGAAACACATCCCGACTTAGACTTGGCGGCATTCCGATACGAAGGTTCTTCGAAGCAGTATCCTGAAGATGAATGCGACATTTTCTACCCTTTCCCCAAAAATTACTATATCTCCGGCATCGAAATGGCATTTCGCCGTCAAATCCTTGAACGAATCTCGTTTGATTCCCGTTTCGGAGCGCCGCTATTCACGTCGGGCGAGGACACTAAGTTTCTCCATGACGCTATCCGGGCTGGATTTAATTGTCGGTTCTTTCCTATGACCATATGTACGCATGACAGCCCCAGTACCGGCAACCGACCCATGCCGCGGGGTGTCGCAATGGCTACCGGCAAATTGATCCGTCTGGAGAATCCGAGGTCATGGATTTTACGAATACCTCTCAAAGCCTTGAGGAACAAAAAAATCGGCGGGACATTCTTTCCTGTCTTGATTCAAATGTTCCGCGGCGCATTTGTTAAAATTTGAGACTGTAACGGTCATATGTCACTCCCGAACCTCCATATGACGCTTTCTGTCTCAGCAGACCATCATTAAGGTACAGCCCGTTGTTTTCCGTCGAAATGCCGAAGTCAAAATACCTTCGGTCCGCGAAAACATCTTTGATAAGATGGCGGAATAGAGAGGAAAGCAGATTCAATTCCCTTGCACGGGCTGAAGTGGCTATATATTGCGAATGCGCCACAATTCCGGTGTCATAGACACAAACGCCGGCCTGTGGATCTTTTTCGCCAGCCAGATTCAAAACAAACACCCTTATATTGGAGGGAAAGCGGTCATGAAGCATCTGCAATTCCTCATAGCTATGGACCGGCGTGACTCCATGGCGTTCACTAAGGCAAGATGTGAGCAATTCCATGAAGGGTCTTAAATCAAACTCCTCGCGTATAGTTATCGGCAACGTCAGATTCTTCCGTATATGTCTCCGTTGCATCTGGTTGAAATCGACGCCGCTTCGCAAATCCACCGCCGTACTCAATCCGCATCCCGAAAGTCTGGCTCCAAGTCTGAACAGGGCGTATTCATCTTCCGAAGCAGGCGTTCTGTGGTATATGTACGGAATCGCCTTATAATCCAACTCGTTGATGCCATGCGATCGCCAGATTTCCAATGAAGTTTCGAAAATCCTCAACATCTCCGCCCCGTCCATATGTCCTACCGGAGTGATCCATCCTCCATAAGTCAATCCCTGATGACTATGAAGCACACCGGCTTGATCTATGTTCGCAGCCAGCAGCGCACGCAACTTGCCGCCGCTATAGACCATCCAGGAACAATCGGAGAACCGGTCCTGATGATAATCCATATAATCGCGCAATAGAAGAAATGTTCCGTTACGGCTTTTCCCAACGAACTCATCCCATTCATGCTTGCTGTCGGGAGTATAACGTTCTGCCTTTATCGAATCCATGCCATCGGATCTTGTTTCTCCCGGTTTTTCCAAACCTCGAAATGAATCTGACCATGACCGGGGTTGTCTTCAGATTCAGCCACAGAGCCAACGCCCTGGCCGGCCTTTACCACATCGCCGACTTTCACCGACGCCGAAGCAAGGTTTCCATAGACAGTGTAGTAATCTCCGTGATTCACTATCACCACAGTGGAGAAACCGGGTATCATATAAACGCCGGATACTTTTCCCGCATATACGGCTTGCGCGGCCGCACCCTTTGCTACTTCTGCGTCAATACCAGGATTGTCGTATTTCACATCCGGCAGATCCGGCAACGAATGGACACCGAAGGAGCTTGTCACGCGGAAATTCCCTGAAACCGGGCGTGGCAATGATCCGCGCATCCCGGCGAAACCTGTATTGTTCGGCGCCTTCCTCTCCGGAGTTGTGACAGCGGGAACGCTGTTTTTCTTATCTTCACCACGCGGTCTGCGCTTGCGCGCTTCGGCATATGAAGAGCCGGACTGATCCTTTTTCTTTGGCTCGGTCTTTCTTTTTTCTTTCTTGGGCTGGGTATTCGTCTTTTTGGGCTCCGTCTTTTTGGCAGACTGTTCCTTTTTGAGCTCCTGCTCTTTCTTTTCCTTTGTCTGTTTTGGTTTCTCCTGCGTCTTAGTCTCTTCTTTTGTCTCGGCCTGAGCAAGATCTTGCTGACGCTGGCGCTCGGCTTCCTCTCTGGCGCGTTGTTCAGCGGCTCGTCTTTCAGCGGCCTTACGTTCCGCTTCCGCCTTGCGTTCGGCTTCTGCCTGCTCCGCGGCTATCAACGAGGCCACGCGGCTCTTCAAAGAGTTTACCTCTGACTGTTTCTTCGCCAGATGACTGCGCAAGGCGCTGCCGTTGGCCTTCAACTCCGTTACGATGGCGTCCTGTTTGCCGTATTGATTCTCCAAAGATTTCTGCGCCGCTACATTCGTTGCGAGAGCTTTGTCATACATAGTCTTGTTTTGCGCAAGTTTATGTTTCTTGCTCTCCAGATCATTTATATGGCTCTGAATGTTCCCGGTCTGTCGGGCACGCCACTCCGAAAACTCCCGTAGATATCGCATGCGGCGTGCAGCGTCGGCAAAACTTTTGGATGAGAAGATATATGCAAGGTTAGAATTTGTGTTCTTACGTTTGCGCACGGCTTTCACCGCCTTTAGATATTCGGCGCGGAGCCTGTCGATTTCTTTCTGTTCCGACGTGATCTGGCCTTGTAAAGTACTTATCTCTCCCTGCAGAAGAGTGACACGGCGTGAAGACTCAGCCACTTGCTTCTTCGAGACATTGATGTCCTGCTCAAGTTTGCCAAGTTCGGCGAGATTACGGCTCACCTGACGCTCATTTTCCTGAATCTTGCGTTTTGTCTCCGCTATCTCTTGCTGAGTGGCCTGCTGCTGGCGCTGCAGTTCGGCCTTAGTCTGAGGCTTTTGAGCCGAAGGCTTCCGACCCGACGATTTCACGGCCTTTCCCTTGACAGCTTTTCCTTTATTGTTTTTACTTTTATTGCCCGAAGTCTGCACTGTCGACGCTTTTCCTTTCCGGCCGGAACGGCCGGACTGCTGCGCTTCCGCACCCGCGACAGTCATTGCAGCCACAAGCAATATCGTTATTATCCTTATGATCACGTTCATTCAGTCGTTATGTTGTCTTGACTCTCTTAGGCCGTCATTTATAATTCCGGATGAAATCTTTAAAGCTGACCTTGCGATAACGGTCAAGATTGATCTGGCTCATGCGGTTACCTCCCCACTTCACGCTGCTGAAATCCAATGTGCCGGAGATATTCTTACCCTTCCCCCCTTTGTCTATATCTATGGACATCTGCATGCCTCCGTTATAGCCGTAAGTCAAAGTGACATTCTCCGGACGTCCCTCAAGGAATCCGAACAATGCCGCCGTTCGCCCGTTCGGGAGTAGCACATATCCATATTTCAGACTGCTGTCCTCAACTTCTTTGGGCATCATCAGCCATTGGCCATTCTCTATAGGGTCAAAAGTTACCAGATCCAGAGTATTGAGACCGAAGCTCCCTTGCCCGATTATAACCATTCTTCCCAGAAAAAGATTTTGAAGATCACCAAGCAGACCGGGGTACATGCTTGTAAGATTCTCCATTGATTCCAGAACATAAGTCTTGTTGTATTTATTAATCGCGACAATCGTCCCGGGAGTGATCTCTATGCGCCCCACTTCACCAAGGAACGGCGCGCTGAGCGACAGCTGGAACAACTGATCCTTCACTGCGTAAATCTTTACTGTCGGAGTGACGGGCAGTTTTATCATTGACGTACGGAGTTTGCCGTTGAACGACACGCTTTCCCAGTCGGTATAACGGTTCAATACTGCATTCACTATTTCAGCGCTCGCCGCATCCTGGGATGCCGTGTATACACCTTGTCCGTACTGTTGTTCCGACTCCTGCCTTGCTTTATCGGCGGTCTTGCTCTTGCCGGCGCCCATCACTGAAGTTGACGCCAGAGTCAATCCCGTCAAAAGCAAGAATATCTTTGCATATGATATCATTTTTCTTCTTTGTCTTTAACGCAGTTCGCACTTTCTATTTTCTCCTGGATAGTTTCCGCGTCATCAGGGTTAAGTTCCAGAGTTTTTTTCCAATATTCCACGGCTTCCTCGTCGCGACCGGCTTTCTTCAGCATGTCGCCGTAATGATTCAGAGCCTCCGGGTCCGGTGTTCCGGCCTTTTCCATTTCCTCAAGAGTCCTGGTCTGCACTTCCAACGCTTCGTCATTCTTATCCAACAGATATAGAATCCATGCGTAAGTATCCATATACGTAGGATTGTTGGCGTTGTCCCCTTTCAACGACTTCTCGCTGTACCTCAATGCCTCTTCCAGATTTCCACCGTGGGTCGCGCTGAAATAAGCGTAATTGTTGGCTGCCAACGCATTGTCGGGATTAAGCACAAGTGCGTTACGATAATCCCGGAAAGCCGCCGTAGTATCATTGGAACTGAACGCGCAATCTCCCATCGAACTCAAAGTAATGCTTAGAAAATTCAATTCCTCCATGGTTATATCCTTACGGATATCCTTGCCCAGATCAATCTCCCTGTCGATGTCGAGAGTAGAATCCACATTGTGCACGAGCTTCCGGTACAATGCCATTGCCTCTTCCTTTCGTCCGGCATTCTGCAAAAGCAGACCTCCGTACAATTTCATATTGTCCGTCATCTCTACATGCTTCTCGGCGTCCTCATACGCTTTTATGGCGTCGTCCACTCTGTCCGCGTTGGCCAGATAGTACATTCTCTGCTGATAATACTGGGTGTTCTTGGGATCCATGTCAATGGCATATCCTATTTGCTCCGCTGCGTCGTCATAATCTTCCTTAGCCGCGCTGTATCTTGCGGCAAGGTTCAGTACGTCCGGCTCATGCGGATACTGATTGCGCAACACCGAGAAAAGATAGTCACCTCGCCCTGTATCCGCGTCGTCATCTATGATACGCTGCAGATATTGCGACAGAAACGCCACTTTCTGCTCCCGTTCCAGATCCTCGGTCAACAGCACTTCGTACACTTTATTGTCGTATGCGGCGGAGTCTCCCCGGTCTCTGTACACCTCCATCAGAGCCAGTTTGGGGGCACTCGCTTCAGGATTCATCTTCTCGGCCTTTATGTACAGGGCTTCGGCTGAATCGCGCTTGTTCAGAATCTCATAAAGATTCCCTTTCAATATGAGATAGCTGAATTCCTTAGGATCACTCGCTATCAATC
>USIY01000105.1 GCA_900554845.1 uncultured Bacteroidales bacterium
TTAAAACTCAGCACACTCTTAATAAATCCCCTCTATGACTTTTATTGGAATTTAGCTCTGTGCTGTTCTGACAGTATCGTACTTTTATTCTTATAGTGTCAATTGTGGACTACGAGCATATATCCGAAGCCTCGTTGATTGATAATTGAGATCGAGGGGTCTTTAAGTAATATGCGGCGGAGTTTATGTATGTAACCGTGGAGGGAATTGCGGTTACAGGGGTCGTCGCGCTGCCATACAGCCATCATCAGTTCGGAAGCGTCCACCGTTTGGCCGATGTTCGCGGCAAGCCGTTCAAGTATCTTCGTCTCGAAATGTGATAGCTCTGTCTCTTTATCACCATATGAAAGAGTCTGCGCTGTCACATTGAACGTATAGGCGCCAATCGAATATTTTATATCCTCGTGCATGTTTGGTCCGTATCTTTTCAGAAGGGATCTGATCCTCACTATCAGTTCTCGGAGTTCAAAGGGCTTTTTAAGATAGTCATTGGCTCCGATTTCAAATCCTTGTTCAACATCATCAATAGTGCTTTTGGCTGTGAGAAAGAGCAACGGAATCCCATTCGATACTTTCCTTATCTTCTTGGCCATAGTAAACCCATCCATCCGTGGCATCATCACATCGGCAACTATAATATCGGCACCTTCTGACCTGAACTTATCCAGACCTTCCGCTCCGTCGGCAGCAGTGATTACATCATAGCCGATACCGCGAAGCGTCTCCGCGACAATCAGAGTTAGATCTGCCTCATCTTCAACAAAAAGCACCTTATTTTTCATTACTGCCATATTTTATTGTGAATACAGAGCCTTCGCCTTCCTTACTCTTAACTTCGATATCCCAGCCCATTTTGTCAAGTATGCTCTTTACATAGTATAACCCGATACCATACCCTCTGACATCCTGCCGATTGCCGTGGGGCACGCGATAAAACTTGTTGAACAGATACGGTATGGACTTCGCTGGAATGCCAATGCCGTTGTCTGTGACGGAAATTAGTTTTTCATTGCCGGATATTGTTATTGTCACGCTATCGCCGGAGTATTTGATGGCATTGTCGATCAGATTGTTCATTATATTCGACAGATGAGTCTTGTCTGCATCTATCGAAATATTCGGGTCTACATCCACATTTATTATTATAGTCTTATCACCTCTCATGCTTTGAGCAGTGGCTATTTCCTCAACAAAAGGCCGCAATAGAATTGTTTCCGGTTTTAGCTTCATTGTTTTTCGCCGCTCCATACTCATCGCAAGGATATTCTCTACCAGTTCGCCGAGCCGTTTCAACTGTTTGTTGGCTATATTTAGGTATGTTACCTTTTTTTGTGGGTCGTTGGCCGTGTCGTAATTGAGCAAGGCATCGTTTGCTGAATAAGCGATGGCTATAGGCGTTTTCAGTTCATGTGTCATATTGCTGACAAAATCATCTTTCATTTCCTCAAGAGTTCGCAGTTGTGATACCGTCCGGAATAAATACCAAAAAGCCATAGTAAACGCAACCATCAGAAGAAAAATGGTCACGATCACGCCTGACATCTCCGAAATTATGTGACGTGTTAGAGGTGTCATGTATGCCTGATAATATATTCCCTCGTCGGGATTGATATTAAAACGGAATAAATCAAATCCGGATTCACCCTTAAATTTTGGATTGTCGCAGATTACAGAATCCCTGCTGTTAACAACTCTCACACATAAAAAATCTGGATAAATAAATCTATAAGAAAGCTGATTGCGTAAAACGCTATCCATTACCGCCATGTCATAAGGGATATACTTTTCCATTATCGCATGGAATTGTCTGCTCATTGCATCAACCATCTGATTGGAATATGAACTGTTTTCTGACAACATAGCCCGTTCCTCAATCACAGTTCCGTCTGCCTCAGTCCTCACAGAAATGAGTTGACCGTGCTCATCCCTATATGTAGATGCCTCTGCATTTCTTGGCGGCTTGTACTCTTCAATATCCTCTTGTACCTTTACGTTTGATGCCAGTCCTTGTGCTCTGCCGGCGCGATACATAAGGTCATCAATGTCTGCATCAGCCAAAGCCGTCATTACATCTCGTTCAACATTGGCTTTTATCGAATTATAAAGGGATATGAGATAATAGACATTGCAGCCGAAAATGACTGCAATGACAATAATAAACGATGTCGATATTGTCTTAAAGCGTTTCATATCTGCGCCCACGAAGAGCTCGCGGTCTCATATTAAAATCATTAATCACTGCAAATTTACTAATAATCCGTCATACAATCGATTAGCATAGCTTCGATTTAAGACTAAATAAGGGAGCATTTAAGACTAAATAAGGTTGGCTATGGTGATGTTGAATGTAAGTGTAGGTAATTTTGCATCAGAAAAAATATAACGCAATGAAAAAAGCATTCATTTTCATAACAATCCTACACAGCATAGCCTCCTATGCTCAGACAGTAGTGCCCGATACAATCTCAACCCAACAGCTCGATGAAGTTGTTGTCAAAGGAGAGAAACCACAGGTCAGGGGCGAGGACGGAATTATGGTAGTTGACCTCCTCGGAATAGTCAAGGACAAACCGGTTAACAATATTCTTGAAGCCCTTGGCTATATGCCCGGCGTCACGAACAATAACGGCATGATAGGTCTGACCGGAGCTTCAGATGTCACCATTATTCTCAACGGTGAGCTTACCAATATGCCGCTCCAGAATCTTTATCAACTTCTCTACACCACTCCGGTTGACAGACTTAAGAATGTCGAAATCATGTATTCCGCTCCAGCAAAATATCATGTCAACGGTGCTGTAATCAACGTAGTTCTGAAAACTCCGACTCCTCTTGATGGCTTGCAGGGACAAGTGAGAGCAGGATACAATCAGGCGCACTATGGCTCGTATGGCGGTGGACTTGCCGCCACATATGCCATAAAGGATTGGACTTTTGACCTAAACTATGGGCTGACGCGCAATAAGTCGTGGAATAGGGAAGAAACATGGTCGAATCATCTTTATAATGGTAAGCGGACTATGATTGAGGATGATATGCGCCGCATCGGTCAGAACTGGAGCAATACCATATTTGCCTCCGCTTCATGGAAAACGCTCAAAGTTACTTACAACGGTCAGATAATCTCCGACTCAAAGAGCTGGGGACTCTCATCAGGTACGTTGGGCAACTATACAAATGCCTACAAGATGCTGTCGCCTGTCGGTTATCATAATATAGCCCTGCGTTACACAGCTCCGTTCGGCATGACTGTCGGCGGTGACTATACCCTCTATTCCGAGAACCGTTCACAGTCATTGTTTAAGGATGCCGATTATCTGCTTGGCTCGGAAAACCGTCAGGGAATAAACCGATGGCATTTATATATTGACCAACAGCATGAGATTGGTAAATGGCAACTGAACTATGGTGCGGATTATCAGCACTCGGAAGATCATAGCTCGCAACATTATGTATTATCCTCTAATCCTGATTTCGATGACTGTCTCAACGAAGATGTAGCGAGTTTCTATGTTGGTACACAGCGGTCTTTTGAGTGGGGATTGTCATTTAACGCCTCGGCAAAAGGAGAATATTTTCACAATAAATACCAGCACAACTGGAATTTCATTCCTCAGTTCGGAGCCACTTACTACAAGACTCCGAAAAGTATATTTCAACTGAACTTCAACACCCAGCGCATCTATCCATCATATTGGGAACTGCATGGAGGAACAAGTCACATCAACGACTACTCAACAATTATCGGTAATCCCCAATTGCAACCCTATATTCAATATGATGCCCAGCTCAACTATATCCTCAGGCAAAAATATGTTGCGACACTATATTTCCAGTACGGAGACAAAGCGACTGTGCAATTACCTTACCAGTCGCCGGATGCTCTCAATCTCGTCTATCAGACCATAAATATGAACTACAAGCGGGTGGTTGGTCTTAACCTCTATGCTCCTTTCGGTATCAGTTACATCTGGAGTGCATCAGTTACAGCCAACATATTCAATCAAAGAGAAAAAGCCGATAATTTCCATGACATAAGTTTCGACAACAGCAAATGGATTTTCTATGGCTCGCTTAACAATACCTTCAAGTTCAGTCAGAATAGCCCCGTCTCCGTTTCGTTGGATTTCAGTTATATCTCGCCATCATTGCAAGGCATTGCCGACCTTTCGGATATATGGAAAGTGGATGCTGGAATCAAGTGGCAGTTCGGAAAGAAACGCTGCTGTGAGCTGGATCTGAAAGCCGATGACATATTCAACAAATGGTCGCCGACCATGACCATCAACCATGTCGGTCAGGACTATCGGATGAAAGTCCGTGATATGTCCCGTAATCTCAAACTGACATTCATCTGGAGGTTCAATGGCTTCAAACCGAAAGAGAACGACGGCATCGACACTTCACGATTCGGAACTGGAAAATAAAAGAAGTGGTTATAATTTATATGTCAGCATAAGATGAAAGCCAAGTTGTTTGCTATTTACAATAGGACAGCTTATTGTATAATTATCCATGCGTATTGACATATCGGTATATTCAGTTCTTCTTGAATAAAAATCAATGCCGCCGGTGAGAAAAAGACGCTTCCACAATCTGTAGTTTACCGATGCTTCCAGATGGTTGAATGATGAATGCGAGGCGTCACCCTGAACATCCACAGGCTTCCCTTCAGGTGTCAACGACCAGTCATAATTGGAGTCATAACCGCTCCACGTATATATCTTGTAAAACTGGTTTGCGATCTTGACCGATATTCTGTCATCCGATAATGCCCAGTTTAGGTCGGCTTTGGCTGAGAATCCTGATCCCCAGTTGTAA
This sequence comes from uncultured Bacteroidales bacterium, assembly GCA_900554845.1. Lineage (GTDB taxonomy): Bacteria > Bacteroidota > Bacteroidia > Bacteroidales > Muribaculaceae > Lepagella. The sequence goes on from USIY01000105.1 coordinate 4,822, forward strand.
TTTCGGTGATAATCCCGGTAAAAGTCAGTCAGAACGCCGGCAAGGACAACGCCGTTCAAATGCAAATATCCGTCTAATGACATCTTCTTTGAAGGGGTGTATCTGAACATGGCTCCTCCGCCCACAGATGCAGGAGTACCCATTTTATATGGCACGGAACAAGGGAAATATAGAGCATTTCTTTCCGGACGTATAGTGTCAGAGTCAAAATAATCGAAATGCTGATATAGTCCTACGTTTAGGTTGACATTCTTTTTGTCGAATATTTCTTTTGACAGTAGCCGTCCCATAATCTCTACCCGGTTCAAAAGCGGCTGTGACTTTATACCTTGCAATTCCATGAGGAAAGAGAAGTAATCATATGGCGCTTTTGTCGTTTCCGCGAATCTGTCGCCATACTCGATATTGATTTCAGCGACGGCTCCTGCACGGCTACCCTCATCGTTCTCTATAAGCGCAAGATACCTGGCGCCTATTGACAGCTCCACACTGATTGGCGGTATCCCGAATCGGCGTCCGGATGTAGCGCGTTTCTTCCATGCGGCGCCGGTGACAATTCGGTTGATTCCCTTCATGGGATCAACAAGAAACGCGGCCAACTCGCGGCCAAAACGCTTGCCTCCGGTACTACGGTCGTCGAGTATAAGGTCCGACGTGCGGTAAAGCACTTCGCCAAGCGCCGCACCGCCTATCGGGGTGGCTATGATGTCGTTGGTGGAGGGATATTCCTTTTCCATGAACATCTCCCACATGGCGCTGCCTCCGATCGCAAATAATTCAGATTGCCAGAAGTTGAAACCGTTACTTCGCCCGGCATTAAAAAATATCGAACCATTGTAAGGATGGTCAAACATATTGGTATGAAGATGGTCGTCGTCCCATTCAAAACCATGCTTGAAATTCTCCTTGATTGTATTCCATGAAATATAGGCATAATGCCCTTTAAGCACGTATCTGTCGAAAGCCCAAAGACCGATGTTGAATCCAACGGTCTCGGCCCCGGCTCGCCAGAAGGCTTTATGTTCATGGAGACTGACATCCGCGCTGTCAGGCAATGCCGGGGTTGTGACTATATGCCGATAGGGTACATTTATCTGTCCATGTTCCGTTCGGTAATCATCCGTAACGCCATGGCGCCCTGTAAATACACCGCTGTCCGGCGCTGCAGGCATTTGTGGATAAGCCACATATGCTGATAGGATCAACAGGAATATCGACGATATGGTCTTAATATTTGACATTATCGAGAATTCATTGATTTTTATTATCCATTCCAATTCTTTGTAAATTATTTGTCAAATTAATGTCTATTTTACTAAATCAGTACTATGTAAGTAATTGGAGTAAAATAGATGAACCATTTTATTGATATTTATCGGTCCTTGATGTTTTTTAATTGCATCGATTATCTCAAATCCACTAGTTGCTAATCATTAGTGATAACAATGAATCTCTTGTCAGTTTCATGAAGCCAATTCTAAAATTAGCGGAATAGATAAAACGGAAGAATAGTGACAATGATGTCGGTTCATCACGTAGACGCGTGACTTCATCGCAGCGATTTGGCGGCTTTGGCCGCCGACAGGGATTCATTTGCCATGATTAGACGGAGATTATGGATTTGCCGAAAAATGCCGACAGCATGGCAAGTGTGGAGATAGTGAAATTATGCTGTCCGCTCAGCCATCGGGTTATCTCGCTCGGACGTTTACCTATTTGGTCGGCAAACTGCTTCTTTGAAAGTCCGCGCTCCTGCATAAGGGCATCGATTTTATTGGATATAGCGAAAGACAGGTTAATTTCTTCCTTTATTTCAGGTGGTACCTGACTAACCATTTCCCGGTATCTGTTTCTAATATCCTTCATAGCTTAAATGTTTTGTCGGTCTCGATTGTCTTGGATGTTACTGTTACGGTTCCGTCGCGTTGCCCCTCTTTCAACAGTTCTTCAAATTTCTGTAATGTCAGGACATACCCGCGCAACGAATCATCTTCCTCATATGTCCGCGAGTTTTTGATACCTCCGTTGCCGAGAACAAGAATTCGGTCGGAGAGACGCAGACAGTATAGACGGAGTTTTGAGCGAAGCACTGGAAGAGCCACCACAGAATCACTCATCTTGCCCTCGGGACGGAAGAAACGTTCCAGCGCTCCTTCATCGGCAATCTTATCTAAAATTTGCACTATGCGCAATAAATCTTTATTCAGTTGAGCGTCTTCAATGAATTTGAAATAAAAACGCTCGTATTCAGTCTCGGATTCTGACGAAAACTGAATGGTATAGATGGTGCATTTGTCAGTATCATTGACTAAAACCAGTTCCACTTCGCTCATATCTATAGCCTTTTTTGATTATAACGCAAGGATACAACTTTTATTTCACATAAATGTGAAATGTAAAGATTTTTTCAGTGTGCGTGCAGTTAGTTCATACGTTAGTAAATCCATACGTTAGTACGTCATGTAATTAACCTATAAAATCCCATAAATCGACGTAATATCTAAGCACCGAGGCGATTTGTTTCGT
>USIY01000106.1 GCA_900554845.1 uncultured Bacteroidales bacterium
CCATGTCGTTTTTTATGCCCTTATCTCATCAATCATATACTTGCGAAACTTAAATCAGATTATATGTACGAATGCTTTATGAGGTATTTCTACACCCATAAAAGATAATTCAGAAGACATATCCCAGACCAACGCTTACCCGATATTCGTGCATCTTCGCATCGGTTTTTATAACATCAAGTAAACCGAAAGCACCCGTAACATCAACACGGAAGCGGTTTATAATTACAGCAGCTCGTATATCCCACGCTACATCAAAGCGACGCATCAGTGTTTTATACATATCTTCTTCAAATATCTCAGTCTGGTCTTCATCCACCTTAGTTCGTGCGGAAAAACCAATAATAGGCTCTGGCCCCGTCGAGAGAAACAAACTGCCACGTTTGAAGACATCAAATTTATACCCTGCTGTCAATGGTATTCGCAATCCTATTTTCCGCACTGGCGGGTCGTATGTTTTTGATGGTTCCTCTGGAGTGCCAGCTCCAATGACAATATTATCGTAGCGGTAGTTATCAATAAAGAAGCGCACACCAGGTTCAAAGAAGAAGTTATTGGCAATGTTCATAATATAATCTGCTCCGGCACTGATACCGCTACCGGGCTTGAACATCTTGAATGAACCGTTTGCCAGTTTCCATTTTCCTGGAATTGAAGCGTCGTATGCGACCGTAACAGTCCAATGGTTGCGGTCGGATGGTAAAACATCCCCATCGGAGGACTGTGCACTGACGGAAAGAATGGAACAAGCTATTATGAGTGAAAAGATAATTCGTTTCATAGTTAATTTGCGATGATTTTTTTGCCTGATTGAACGTAGATCATGCCGGGGTGAGGAGTGTCTACTCTGCGCCCCCACAAATCGTAAAGCATTTCAGCACCCTCGTTATTGTCGGTCTTTATATTCTCTATGCCGGAATTATTGTCGAGACTGTATGTCAACACTCCTTTTTGCGTATAGAGGTATATCTTGCCGTTGAAAAGCACAGATTCATAAGGCCAGTATTCGTGGTTATCGAATATATCGCTGCGTGCGACACGTGTCCAGGTTTTACCTTTGTTGGAGGATTTGAAGATATGAATATCCTGATGGACTTGACAGGCACCCACACAATATACTATATTGGTATTTTCAGGGTCGAACATCACATTATAGGCATATCCTATTTCAGTTTCATCCTTAAGGTCTTCCTGACGGTAAACACATTGCCATGTTTTGCCACAGTCGTTTGATTCAAAGATACAACCCTCCCCCGAATACAAGATATGATCAGCATTATCAGGGTCGAATGCAAGATTATGACACGAGTTGTCGCCTGTCGGGTCAGGATTGATTATATCCCAGTCGTTTCCCCCGTTCTCACTTCGCAGAATCTGCGATGCGAATGTCCCACTTTCTGATGTGTAGAACATCACATTGCCTTTAGCCAGATGCCAACCTAAGAACTGATTCTCATTATATCCGAAAAGCCAATCGAATTTGAAACTCCAAGTGGAGCCAAAGTCTTCGGAAATCCAAATGCCTGGATATGCGGCAACCATAAGCGTCTGAGGTTTTGAAGGATGCTGCGCAAGACGCATTACATAAGTAAGGAATTGATCGTGGTAGAAATATCCCATGTCTGCATCCATTATGTCCTCCCATTCCGACTGATTACGGTTGAACCGTATAAGTCTCGCCAACTGAACGGCTCGAAATCCTTTTTGGTCTTGGGGAACTATTATCGCAACCACTTCATCGCCGTTGACCTTGAAATCCATGACATTGACATCTGACAGAGCCCATATTCTCCATGAGTTCTCGGATTCGGAATATTTGTATATGCCTTTCTCGGTGGCGGCATATAGTTCGCCATTGATTACCTCCATCCTGTGTATCCCGTCGCGTTCACCCGAAATACCAACAGGGAAATTGGTATCCTCGAATATGCCGAGTACCGATGCGTTCGCGCCTATGGTAGTGAAGCATAGAAGCGTGATGAAGAAGAATATCTTATGCCTCATTTGATTGTTATTTTTTGAGTCGTTATTATGTTTCCTTTCTCGGCATATGAAACGAGATATACGCCGTCTGCCAGTTCCGGCAACTTACAAGTACCGTCCACGACGGAACCCGAACAGGTCATTCGTCCGGAAAGGTCAAATACCTTTATTATTCCTTCGGAATGATTGCCTGATATATGAACATAGCCATTGCGGTAGGTCAGACGGACTTTTCCATTGTCCGAAACTACATTTGCAATTCCCGCCTCTTTAGGATTGACTACCGCACGAATGTTTAGACCGTAAGCTTTCCGTGATGATGCTCTGGTAAAACCGGTTAAATCCACCAACATAGACTTGGCTATATTGCTGGGTTCAATAGGTCTGCCGTTATAACCACACTCCGGCATTTCAACCCCAGTCCAATAGGCTCCATCAGTATTGTAAAAAGGATCCGGTTCGCCATACCATAAACCAAACCCGCATACAGGCAAGAATATGCTGTGTTCATTTGGCCCATATATCCTTACGCCCCGCACACCATTTTCTTCAGACGATCCGTTGCTCCAGCATAACATCCGTAACTCATAGCTTTCCTGTTCATTTGGAAGCCTCCAGCCGTTGCCCCATTGATAGCGCGCCGCATCATATTCGGTTCCGCTGATGTCAGAGCCTATGTTTTCAAGGACAGCCCATTCGCCATTGTTCGGATCCACTTCATACCCTTTAAAGAACTTATAGCTTTCCCATGAGAAATCTTCGCGAGGCTCCGTTTCTCCCCATGCAAAGTACCAACCTTTTTCATAAGGGGAAGTCGCACCTACATTATATGTTGCCCATAATGTGCCGCTTGGAAGACCCAGATCTACATATTCATGTCCTCCGATGATTCCGTCCGGTTCGCTTGGTGCCGGTGGCTGAGGTTCATCTGCGAGTGCTGTTGTGGCCACCACGCACAACATGCCAAGAAAAGAGTAGATTTTCTTCATACTCATTTGTTTTTTGTTCTCGCCTTGGCTCAGCGGAGAGAAGATTTATATAAAGAAAACGTGAGCCAACTATGCCACGTCTTAGTTTGTAGGTCGTAGGAAACCTTTGATGCAGATGTAACAATAGTGACCCACGCTATAAGCGTGAGAGCCACTATGCTATCCCTTGCATCGGTTTCTGAATTTCCTACGTTCACAAACTACAAGATAAGCATAACGCCTCTTATATTTCCAAAATGTCGCGCAAGCACTTGGCCTGCAATGGCAAAGTTACAAATAATATTTGGAGTGGAGAAATTTATCCGGAATAAAGCCCCAAAAATAATTAGAGAATTATCATTCCTTCATTTACTTCACGAGCCTGCATGAATATCTTGATAGAACGACACTCGTAAATTGGTTTGGTTCGGGCTTTATATATGCCCGACTAAACCTAAACCAATATATAGGACTGGGCAAAAGAGAAGGAGGGGCAGGCGTAATGGGAAGTCGAGGTGTGCGTGAAATGTTAACGCCGTTTCTTTTTTGACCAGCCGACAGAGTTAAGAATACATAAAAACACCCAACTTTACACGATTTGGGTGCAAAATTGGGTGTAGATACAACAAAAGCCTGATTAACAGGCTTTATTGCGGAGAGGACGAGATTCGAACTCGTGGTAGGATTGCTCCTACGTCAGTTTAGCAAACTGGTGGTTTCAGCCACTCACCCACCTCTCCTGAAGTATCGTTTCCGACATGACGGCCTTGAAAGACACATACTATGCCGGGGCTTTCGAGTTGCAAAATTATAACTATTTTTTGATTTTACCAAATATACCGACACGTTTTTGCTAATTTTTACATTTTATTATCTCGTAAGCATGAGATATAGTGCCTCGCTCAGGCTCTACGGATAAAAAACGCGCAGAGCCACAGAGACCGCAGAGGTCCACGGAAAAGAAGATTGGCCGTAAGGCCAATGATACCGGACCCTATGCGCGTGCAATGGAAAGGAGGTTCTCCAAACCTCCGGCTAAGTGATTGGCCACAAGGCCAAAACAATACTTCATCATAGAACTCGGGCCCATCGGTCCGAGTTAAGGCCGGAGGTTTGGAGAACCTCCTTTCCATAACACAGCACGTCAGTCGGGTAACAAGTTGGCGCAGAGCTGTTGCCGTCGCCATACATCCTTACCAAGAGAATAAATTGCTATTTAACATCAATGAACTTTTGATAGGTTATTTTTTGTTATAATTCCAAAAAAGGATGCGGCCACACACCATACGGCGCCATAAGTGTTCCTGTTGTCAGCCTGTATGTAGCGCCGAGCCGCGGATCTTTATGAAAAGCACATCAAGGGGTTATGAAAAGGATATTGATAATTGTGGCAGCGGTGTACTGTCACGTTTCAGCGGCATTCGCAACAACACCGGAGGTTCAAGTGACACAGATACCTCCCGTGCCGGAGATTCCCGCCTATGCGGGATCTCCGGGCGCGAAGGTCCTGAATATATACGACAGCGTACCTACAGCGTGGACCTACACGCCGCAAGTGAATGTTGTCGCCCCGGCCGACGACCAATGGTGGAGCGTATTCGGTGACGAACGTCTGGTAAACCTTATACGGCAGGCCACGGAGAACTCGCTCAACCTGCGCATGACCCTTCACCGCATCGAAATGGCCCGTAATGCATGGAAAGCCGCGCAATCCGGATGGTATCCTACAATCGGCTTATCTGCCGGATGGACCAAGGAACGGACCTCGGGCGATATGGCCGGTCTGGGACGGACCTCCAATATGTCTTACTTCAATCTCGGACTGAATTTCAATTGGGAAATCGATGTGTTCGGACGTATCGCCGCGCAGGTGAAGGAAGGCAAAGCCTCCTACAACGCCTCCCGCGCGGAATACGACGCCGCCATGATCTCCCTGTCCTCCAACATAGCCACGGCCTACACCAACCTGCTGCTGGCGCAGGCACAGATACAACTTGCCGAGCAACAGATCAACACCCAGAAAAAAATTCATGAGATCACCGAGGCACGCCATGAATGCGGCCTGGCGTCCAAACTCGACGTCACCCAGTCGCTGTCGGTGCTATACTCCACCCAAGCCTCGCTGCCGATGCTCAAGCAGCAGGAAACCGCCGCTCTCAATTCCCTGGCCATGCTTGCGGGATGTTACGCCGATAAACTGGAATATTTGGTGGATCAGCCCGGAAAGATGCCCAATCCCTTCGTCATGACGGAAATCGGAGTCCCCGCCGACCTGCTGCGCAGACGTCCCGACATTATCCAGGCCGAATATCAGGTGGCACAATACGCCGCGGCGCTCGGCGTGGCAAAAAAGGATTTCCTCCCTACCCTATCGCTCACAGGAAATATAGGAACAGCCGCCCACAACGTCAAGGACCTGTTCTCGAAAAACAGTTTCACATATTCCATCGCTCCGCAGCTGAGCTGGACCATCTTCGAGGGCCTCGCACGAAAATATAGCGTGGCCGAAGCTAAGGAACAGGTTCTGGAAAGCATCGACAACTATAATCTGATGCTTATGAACGCAGTCACCGAAACCAACGACGCTCTGCAGGGATACCGCTACGCTCTGGAGCGCATCGGCCTCATACAGAAAGTCTGCGACGAAAGCCATGAATCGCTGGAGCTCGCCCTCGACAGGTACAAACGCGGACTCGCCCCCTTCACAGACGTGATGAACTCTCTGCTGAGTCTGCTGAATTATGAAAACACACTTCTCGAATCGAAAGCCACGGCCCTTTCCAACGCCATCCGCATATACCAGTGCGTGGCAGGAAGTCCCGTATCCACTAAATAAAGACCACAAGCCATGCATGCACGTACAATCCTCACGATAGCCTCGGCCGCCATGCTCCTGCTCGGAACAACAGCATGCCACAAAAACAGGAAAGAGACACGTCAGATCCCGGAAGTCTCCGTGGCTGTACCATACGTCGACTCCATAGTGCTCCACAAGTCATATCCCGGATATATCCGCGCCGTCAACAGCGCGGATGTCGTGGCTCTGGTGGACGGACGCATTCTTTCCGTAAACTACAAGGAAGGCGGTTACGTGCAGAAAGGAGCCGTACTCTTCACCATCGAATCCTCCAAATACCGCGACGCGGTGAACCAGGCGGCTTCCTCGCTGGAGACGGCCCGGGCGCAATATGAATATTCCTCCAAGCAATACGCGGCGATGAAAAAGGCCATAGAATCCGACGCCGTGTCGGAGATGGAACTGCTGCAGTCAAAAAGTCAGATGGAAGAGGCGCTCGCCGCCATAAAAAGTTCCGAGGCCGCTCTGCAGACCGCCCGCACCAATCTGAGCCACTGCACGGTGACCGCCCCCGTCTCAGGACACATCACCGCCCCTGAAGTAACCCAAGGAAACTATGTGGCCGGTGCGATGTCTCCCGTAAAATTAGCGTCCATCTATAACGATTCCGAGATGAAAGCAGTGTTCAATATCGAAGAATCGCAATACCGGATCATGTCGGTCAACACCCTTGAGAGACACGGTCCTCTTTACACAGCCGTTCCGCTGATGTTCACCCCCGACCTCCCCGTGCAATTCACCGCCAACCTCTATTATACTTCTCCGGCAGTCGACGCCAACACCGGCACACTCACTCTGGAAGGAAAGATAGCCAATAAGGACAAACTCCTGAAGGACGGCATGTACGTCACCGTCAACCTTCCTTACGGAATCGAACCGAAAGCCATCCTGATACGCGACGCCTCCATAGGCCGTGACCAGCGTGGCAGCTATGTGTATTGCGTCAACGACAGCAACCGCATAGTCTACACCACCATCGAGATCGGCCAGCTTTACCAAGACACCCTGAGGGTGGTGAACAGCGGACTGACCCCACGGTCGAGATATGTCACCCAGGCGCTTCTTACAGTGGCAAACGGCGAAGAAGTGAAACCTATCGAGGCTAATAAATAATCTTCCTAAACCGTCCGGACCATGTTCAGCAGTTTTTTCATAAAGCGACCGATATTCGCGACCGTCATCGCGATAATCATGGTATTGGGAGGATTGATATGCCTCAATACCCTTCCGGTGTCGCAATACCCCGACATCACGCCCCCTACCGTCATGGTGGCGGCCAATTATCCCGGCGCGTCGGCAAGCACGGTGGCGCAGGCCATCGGCGTACCCGTGGAGCAGCAGATCAACGGCGTGGAAGGCATGATGTATATGTCGTCCACCAGCGGTGACGACGGAAGCTATATGCTTACGGTAACATTCGCCAACGGAACCGACATCGACCAGGCGGCGATCGACATCCAG
>USIY01000107.1 GCA_900554845.1 uncultured Bacteroidales bacterium
TCCCAGGGGAAGTCCACGGCGAGAGTCCGCGGCGCGAGCGTATCGGGGGCGTACACCCTGAAACGCGGCACCGGCGTCCAGACCGTGTCCTTACGGTAAGAAAGACGAAACATGGCGGTGTCAAGCCGCACAAGAGGGGTGAGCGACTCTATAAGCATCGGCTCGAACACCTCCTGGGTGCCCCCGTTGCCCAAGGTCTTGAACCGTGTGGTGATCCTCGCTATGGAATCCGACGCGCTGATTTTCTCCTTTTCTTTCTTTTTCTTCTTCGGTTCCTGCACCTTCTTGCGGATGAACTTCAGAGTGTCCAGGACGGCCACCGCCCCTTTGCCCCGCTCCACACGGTCGTAACCCACTTCCATCAGAATCGAGTCCTTCATGGCCAGCGAAGTCGGCAGCCACATCGTGATCGAATCGGCTCCGGCACGGCTTTCGCGTACCGCCGGAAAAGGTCCGTCATGACCTAAAATGCGCATCGCCGGATAGCCCCCGGAGGGGGCGTTCATCTTCAGGAACAGCTTGTTGGAGTCGTTGCGCTCGTATTTGCCGACGAACTGGGTGCGGCGCGAAGAAACGAACGTGCGCAGAAGGATGTCGTTGGGAAGGAAAACCGTGCGCTTTCTGTTCTTCACCGTGTCCACCTCGCCCAGCCGGGTGTAGGCCGTGTCCGTCACCTCGGTGAATTCACAGTAAGGCGACACGATTTCGTCGTAGAACGCCACCTCATCCATGTCGGAGCTGAATTTGAAATCGTTGTCGTTGTCCATGAGGGCGAAAAGCCGGTACTCGCCGGGAGCGAGACCTCGGATTATGAATCTGCCGGTCTCGTCGGCCTTGGAGATCCGCAGCAGAGGCTTGTTCATGAACACCGAGTCGGCCGCCATCACCGAGTCGGGATACGCCGGATGGACGCCCACCAGGATTCCCGGACGGGGCTCAAGGTCGCGCGCCCCCAGCACACGGCCGGCGATACGAAGGGAATCCACCGTGGGACCCGTGGAAAAAGTGTAGGCGAAATTCTGAAGCTTGTTCGATTCGTTGTTGTCTTCGATGGCGTCGGCGAAGTCGACGGTGTAGGTGGTGTTCTCCGCCAGAGAGTCGAATTTGATTGTGACGGTCTTGCCGAGGCTCGACACGCGGGGAGGACGCGCCGCCGGTGACACCACCACTTTGGAAAAGGCGTCCTTAACGTTGACGATTTCGTTGAACGTCAGCTTTATCTCGGTCTTTTTGACGTCGGTGGAGCCGGGAAGGGGATTTGCGGTGACAAGGTAAGGAGGGTCTTCGTCGCGGGGACCGCCGCTCGGATTGCCAACGTTGGCGCAGCCTGTGGTGAGCCCCGGAAGTATCACCGCCGCCGCGCACAACAAAAATATTATATGTTTCGCTCTTGCAGACATCCTATTAGCTATTGAAATTCGCTTTTGAATGCCAAAAATACATAAAAAATAGCAGAAATTAAACGGAAAATGTCAATTTTCCGGATTTTATGCCTAAAACCTCAAAAAAAAGAGGTATATTTGCAAGCTGAAAAAGAATCCGGTGACGGGCGGATTCGCGTCGGTCGTATGCCGATGCGGAGTCCATATGCCTGCATATACACCCTTAACTTGTTGAAAATTAAATAAATAAATAACAACCAAAATGCAGAACAAAGGGTTCATAAGCACCATTGCAATTCTGTTGGTTTTGATATGCGGATTTTATCTGAGCTTCTCGTTCGTGACAAGACATTACGAGCAGAAGGCGCAGGAGTACGCCGCGCAGATGTCAAAGACCAACGATGAGACGAGCGATGCCTACAAGCAAAGCCTGAAACAATTCAACGATTCTATCGACAAGGAGAAAGTCTATCTGGGCTACACCTACAGCCAGGTACGCCAGATGGAAGTCGGTATGGGTCTGGACCTCAAAGGCGGTATGAATGTGGTCCTGGAGATATCAATTCCCGATTTGTTGCGTCAGTACGCCTCCGGCGAGGCCCAGCTGAACCAGATCAACGAGGCCATCCGCAAAGCCGAGGCCTCCGGCGCCCGCAGCAACGAGAAGGGCTTTATCGGCAAGGTGGCCGGCTACATCCAGCCCGGCACGATGTCGGGGCTGTTCGTCCGCGAGGGCGAGTTCCTGGGCCAGCTGAAGCGCGGCGCAAGCAACGAGGAAGTTGTAGAGGCCCTGGAGAAGCAGGTGGACAGCCAGGTGGACGCTGCGTTCAACATTTTCCGTACGCGTATCGACCAGTTCGGTGTGGTTTCCCCCAACATCCAGAAACTGCAGGACAAGAGCGGCCAGGTGCTTCTGGAGCTCCCCGGCGTGAAGGAACCCGAGCGCGTCACCGAATTGCTTAAGTCCAGCGCGAACCTGGAGTTCTACGAGGTTTACAACTACAACGAGATTCAGAACGAGCTTGGCCGTCTGGCACAATTGCTCGCCAACGACACCGTCCGGAGCCACAATCTCTACGCCCTGCTCGGCGGAGGCCAGCGCAACGGAAGCCCCGTGCTCGGTATGGTCACTCCCCAGAACAAGGCCGTTGTGGACTCCCTCATGAACAGCGAGGTGGCAAAGAAGACCCTCCCCGCCGACATGATCGTGATGTGGACGGTTAAACCCGTTGAATATCCCCGCGTCGACGCCAACGGCAAGACCATGAAGAAATCCGACGGCTCCGACATGACCGATCCTTACTGGGAGCTCGTGGCCCTGAAGGGCGACGCCGTCCTCGAGGGCGACGCCGTGACTTCCGCAAGCTCCGAATTCGACAACATGCAGGGCAACATGGTCAACATGAAGATGAGCGACCGCGGCGCCAAGGACTGGGCGACTATCACCCGCAACAACCTGGGCCGCTCCATCGCCATCGTGCTCGACGAGCATGTGTATTCCTTCCCTAACGTGAACAGCGAAATCACCGGCGGATCCTCGCAGATCACCGGCAACTTCACTCCCGAGGAGGCCAACGACCTCGCCAACGTGCTGAAGAGCGGCAAGATGTCGGCCAAGGTCAACGTGGTCAGCAACAACGTGATCGGCCCGAGCCTGGGCGCCGAGGCTATCCAGATGGGCTTCGTGTCGTTCATCGTCGCCATCATCCTGCTGATGATCCTGATGATCGCTTACTACGGCTGGATTCCCGGTCTGGTGGCCAATGTGGGCCTGATGCTCAACCTCTACTTCACTCTCGGCATCCTTGCCTCGCTGCAGGCCGTGCTGACACTGTCGGGTATCGCCGGTATCGTCCTCGCGCTGGGTATGGCCGTCGACGCCAACGTGCTTATCTTCGAACGCACCAAGGAGGAACTCCGTCTGGGCAAGAAGCTGCGCCAGGCCATCAAGGAAGGCTACAGCAACGCTTTCTCGGCAATCTTCGACGGTAACCTCACCTCCATCATCACGGGCGTGATCCTTCTGTTGTTCGGATCGGGCCCCATCAAGGGTTTCGCAACAACTCTGATCATCGGTCTGGTATGCTCGTTCTTCACGGCGGTGTTCTTGACGCGCATCGCCTTCGACCTCATCACCAAGAACGGCCGTAACGCCGGCATGACTTTCACCACGGCCATCAGCCGCAACTTCCTGCAGCATCCCAAGGTGAACTTCCTCGGCCAGTGGAAAGTGGCTTCCGTGGTATGGCTCGCTCTGATCGTGATCAGCATAGCCAGCCTTGCGATCCGCGGCATGAACCAGGGCATCGACTTCTCCGGAGGCCGCAACTATGTGGTGCAGTTCGAGAAGGATGTGGACCGCGCGGCAGTAGAGGAGCGCCTGAGCGAACTCTTCCAGCAGAAAGCCAACGACAAGACCGTCTCGACAATGGCCATCACCATCGACGACCCCTCCAAGCTGCGTATATCCACCAGCTACAAGATCGCCGACGAGACCGAGGGCATCGAGCAGGAAATCGCCGATATCCTCTACGAGGGTCTGCAGCCCGAACTCACCGTCAACGGCAAAGTAATGCCCCGCGACTCTTTCGCAGTGGCCGATGAAAGCCACGGTATAATTTCCGTTCAGAAAGTGGGCCCCTCAGTGGCCGACGACATGAAACGCGACGCATTCTGGGCCGTGGGTATCGCTGTGGTTTGTATGTTCCTTTACATCCTGCTGCGTTTCCGCAATGTGGCGTTCTCCATCGGCGCTGTCTCCGCCGTGGCGCTCACTTCCTTCCTGATCATCGGTTTCTACTCCGTATGCTGGGGATTCCTCCCCTTCTCTATGGAGGTTGACCAGTCGTTTATCGCCGCAGTGCTGACAATCATCGGTTATCAGATCAACGATACCGTGGTGGTGTTCGACCGTGTGCGCGAGATGATGGGCATCTATCCGAAGGAGGATCGGTTCCTGACTTTCAACAAGTCGCTCAACCAGACGCTGGCACGTACCATCATGACGTCGTTCTCCACTCTTCTGGTGCTTCTCTGTATCTTCTTCCTCGGCGGCGACACGATCCGTTCGTTCACATTCGCCATGATCTTCGGTGTGGTTGTCGGAACATTCTGCTCGCTCTACTGCGCAGCCCCGATCGCCTACAACATCATGAAGCGCACCGGCAAGAAGAACAATAACCAGACCGCCGACGGCAAACCCGCACTTCAGGGCAACCGCCGCTTCCAGTAAAAATAAAGAGCGTAATCTTAAATAGAATCAGCCGGACCCGCAAGCGGATCCGGCTGAATTTTTTTATTGAGAGAAGTGGGAGGGATGGGAGAATTCAGCCACATCAGCCGCATCAGCCACATCAGCCGCATCAGAGAATGTTAAAAAGGCCTCCGGCCAGAACAATGCCGTTACGGGAATGTTTTAATGATAAAGATGTGATACAGACGGCCATGCCGTCATGAAATAGGGTCGGCGGCCGACGACTTCAGTGCCACGGCGTTGACTGTTTAACATTATTTTGCACCCCGGATGTAATATCGGGGTGCTTTGTTTCGTTATAATGACACCTCGACTATTTTGTCGTTGGAAAGAAAAGGTTACTGAGACAACAATAGGAGACTGATGCAACAATAGTTCCCCTATAAACATCAAGGCAAGTTACGAAAAGAGTCACTGTCCCGGCCACGGGTCAGCCGCCCTTTCGCCGTGCGTACGCAATCCGGCCACGGATACAAAGAAACGAGACTTTTTTCATGACATTATACGCCTTAATCTAAACCTGTCAGAGGAAAACATTATTGTCTAAATTTTGGGTTATATACATTAGTAATTTCTATCGTCTGCGAGGCCGCAAGCCAAGCAGGAATTGAGTCGGGCCTCGTGAGAAGACCGGCTCTTTTTGCTTTGTCGAGATACGGAATTTGTAGAAACAAAGCGATTCCGACATTATTTTTTGCCTAAATATTTCCGTAATTGTGGAAAGTTGTGTAAATTTGCAAAATAAGCGCGCATGACCTCTGACCATGCACGCCGAACATTAAAACTCAAAGCCGGAATCAATAATTATCAAATTCAAATAAATCAGAACATCTATGTGGTTATCAAACTCATCCGTAGGACGTAAGTTTGTGATGGCCCTTACGGGCGCATTCCTGATCGTCTTCGTAACCTTCCACTGTCTGATGAATGCCGTGGCAATATGCTGGCCCACCGCCTACAACTCGGTATGCGAGTTCCTTGGCGCCAACTGGTACGCTCTTGTCGGGACATTGGTCATCGCAGTGTTCGTATTGCTCCACATTATCCTGGCGTCGGTGCTGACGGTTCAGAACCGCAAGGCCCGCGGTAATGTGCGTTATGAAATTTCCAAGCGCCCCGCGAGCGTGGAATGGTCCAGCCGCAACATGTACGTGCTTGGTATCGTAATCGTTGCTTTTCTGGTGGTCCACCTCATCCAGTTCTGGGCCAAGATGCAGCTTAAGGAAGCCCTCGGTATGGAAGGGGCAATTCCTCCCGCCGCCGGCACCCTGTTCCTCCAGGAGGCCTTCAGCCAGCCCTGGACGCTGATCGTTTACGCCATCGGCTTCGTTGCTCTCTGGTTCCACCTCAACCACGGTTTCTGGTCGATGTTCCAGTCCGTGGGTTGGAACAACTCCGTATGGATGAACCGTCTGAAGAAAATCGGCTGCTGGTGGGTAAGCATCGTCTGCCTCCTTTTCCTGGCCGAGGGCATCGTGTTCACCATCCGCGCCAATGAGAAATTCTACCTCAAGGACGAGGCCCTGCGCGAGCAGTACAAGGAGATGCTCGTTCCCATGATCGAGAAGGAATACGGTCCGGAAGGCGCTTCGCTCGCCATGAACATCAAGCTGTCGCCCTATGAGACCGTTTCGATGGGTATCCGCCAGATGTCCACACAGATGGAATCGCGTCTGGAGCAGATGAACTCCCCCGAAGCCCAGGAATACACCAAGACAAATCCCGCGGCCGCCGAGGAGATGAACAAACAGAAAGAGACCCTGACCAAGCAGGCCAAGTGTCTGGAATCCGCAGCCAAGCTGTTCGACTATCTCGAGTCCGCCGATAACAAACCTGAAAACAACCTGATGCCTGCCTCCGCGGGCCAAGCTTACTAAGCGATATGGATTTAACGAAAGAAAACATCAAAGTAATGGCCCCGGCAGATTCCAAGATCCCGGAGGGCCCGGTCGCTGAGAAATGGACCAACTATAAGGCACATCAGAAGCTTGTGAACCCGGCGAACAAGCGTCGTCTGGACATCATCGTAGTAGGTACGGGTCTGGCCGGTGCCTCCGCGGCGTCCACGCTGGCCGAGCTGGGATTCAACGTGCTGAACTTCTGCATCCAGGATTCCCCCCGCCGCGCGCACTCCATCGCCGCGCAGGGTGGTATCAACGCCGCCAAGAACTATCAGAACGACGGCGACTCAGTGTATCGTCTTTTCTATGACACAGTGAAGGGCGGCGACTACCGTGCCCGCGAGGCAAACGTCTACCGTCTGGCTGAGGTGTCAAACAATATCATCGACCAGTGTGTGGCTCAGGGCGTGCCTTTCGCACGTGAGTACGGCGGTATGCTTGCCAACCGTTCATTCGGCGGTGCTCAGGTGAGCCGTACTTTCTATGCCAAGGGTCAGACAGGTCAGCAGCTTCTGCTCGGCGCCTACTCTGCGCTGAGCCGCATGGTTAATGCCGGCAAGGTGAAGCTCTACACCCGCTATGAGATGCTAGACGTGGTAATCGTTGAGGGACGCGCACGCGGTATCATCGCCAAGAACCTCATCACCGGCGAGCTTGAGCGCTTCTCTGCCAACGCAGTGGTTATAGCCACCGGCGGTTACGGCAACGCTTACTTCCTCTCTACC
>USIY01000108.1 GCA_900554845.1 uncultured Bacteroidales bacterium
CCGGAAAGACGGGATGAGAACCCTGGAGGGTTCGTTACCGCGCAGCGCTCTGCGCTGCAGAGAATCCCTGTCTTTCCGCAAAGAAAAAAAAGGGTCAAGCCAAAAACCCGGTGCATTTGCTCGGCATAAGTATAGATGTAATCCTTTAAGTTGTAGGGACATGCCTTTGGCATGTGAATCAGGCGTGTGCTAATATCCAGGGAATCAAAGCTATTTCACATGCCAAAGGCATGTCCCTACAAGTTGTTGAAAGCATTGTCATATTGAGCTGTTAAATTTCTTGCACCGAAAATTCGTCTTGACCCTATTTTTCTATGTTTTTGAATGTCGTTGGGTGATGCTGAATGTACCCGAAAGTACGGACTTTTCAGACTCATTCATTCGCAGAGTTCAGCATAAAATCAACCGCAGACCGCGTAAAAAAACTCGATTTTGACACTCCGAAGAATGCCTTCTTATAAATTTCAATTTGTTAGTATCGGAAAATCAAAATGTAGGGACGCTCGGTCGGCCGGAATTTAGCGGTTTACCAACAGCCTCATAACAGAGGAAAAGATTATCTTTGCACTATCTTATGATAGGAAACAACAGGATAATCACCGGCAGGTATGAATCGCCGTGCGGCACGCTGCTGCTCGGTTCATACGGCGACAGACTGTGTCTTTGCGACTGGATGGTTGAGATGCATCGCGACCGTGTGAGCCATCGACTGCTCCGGCTGCTTGAGGCACAGTTTGTGGAGGGCAGTTCACCGACCATAGAAAAGGCAGTAACACAACTGGATGAATATTTTGCCGGGAAACGGCAGGAGTTCGACATCCCGTTGTTGTTTGTCGGAACTGAATTTCAGAAAAAGGTATGGAACGAGCTTCTTGTAATCCCGTTCGGGACTACGATTTCATACGGAGAGCTGGCACGCCGCATCGGTATGCCCAAGGCGGTAAGGGCCGTCGCGAACGCCAATGGAGCCAATTCAATCTCCATATTCGCGCCATGTCATCGTGTGATCGGAAGCGACGGCACTCTTACCGGTTACGGCGGTGGACTCGCAACCAAAGAATATTTACTGGAGCTGGAGACGAATTCTATCGGTATATTCTGACGTAATCGATTTCATATTTCATCGGCAGAGCGTCGTCGGATATCTCTCCTCCGTGGTCACCTCCTAAAGCGAGGTCAAGCAACACATAATGCGGCTGACGCATCGGATTGGTACCGTTGCCGATTTTGCCGTTATATGTATCCTCCAACGAGATCTCGTTTATAAGCTCATCGTCAAGGAATATCCTTAGATAATCCTTGTCCCAGTCCATGCGCCAGATATGGAACTTCGACGCCCAGTCGGGATCCTTCGCAAGGAATTTCTCAAAAGGCACGGTCTTGCTGTTCCATTGGGCGTCGTATGGTTGGTCTTTTCCCCATGCTGCGTTGGCAAGAATATGCGGAGTTCCGTTAATCCGGTAATACTCCATGACGTCTATCTCGCCGTTGGAAGGCCACTGCATATCCTTGCCCAAAGTCCAGATGGCCGGCCATGCGCCGGGAGCCACGGGTATTCTGGCGCGGACCTCAAGAGTGCCGTACTGGAATTCCTGCTTGCCGCGGGTGTTCACCGATGCGGACGAGTAATCTATCGTAGGTCGCTGACTGCGCCAGTCGGACGACCCTTCCTGGTACATCGGGTTAGGACGGTTCTCCTTCCGGGCCTCAAGCACAAGCAGGCCGTCCTTGCAATAGGCGTTCTCCGGCTGATACCACTGGTCTTCGTGATTGCGCTCGAAGCCGTTCTCAAAATTCCAGTACAGGCTGTCAAGCGGGCCGTCATGGTTGAACTCGTCGCTCCATACAAGCTTTTTGTCTGTCTGATTTTTATTCAGTACAGGCGCGATGCGTATGTTCTTGATGACCGGCTTGCCCGTGGAGTCAAATTCCACGGGATAGCACTTGTAGCGGGAATCGGCAAGACATCCGGGACGCCATTCATCGGCGAAGAAGTAGATTTCCCCATCCACCACAAGCGGAAAAGCGCCTTGTGCGTCGAATGTGGTCTTGCTTCCCTCGCCTACAAAAGGTGTGGGATACTCTGTCCATTCCCCCATAATGTGGTCGGCGGAGAACAGACGGGCCTCGTTGGGTGCCCAGCCTGTGCATCCTGAGCATATCATCCAGTATTTACCGTTTTTCTTGAACACCACAGGAGCTTCGTTGAACCCTCCGGGGAATATGCGGACATATTTGCCTGAGTGCCGCGCATAGTCTTTTGTAAGCTCGGCTATCTGAAGCGTGGCGTTTTCCTCGGAAGAATAAATGTGGTAGGCTTTGCCGTCGTCGTCCACGAATATAGTCATGTCGCGCGACATCTGGCCCCCTTTGAGGTCTCTTTCTGTGAACATCCCTTCCTCCACGGCCTTGCGCCATTCCGGCGTCCACCATTCGCCATCGGCCGCAGCCCATTTGTGACCTTTGAATCTCTTGTCGAAATTCATGGGGTATTTACCGGGATTCACTCTCTGCGAGCGCAGGAACTTGAACGGTCCTGTGGGCGATTTGCTTTCTGCCACGGCAACATGCGCCGCCGCATAGCCCTGGCCTTTCAGCTCATGGTGGAACCATAGCATATATTTCTTGGTGGAGGGATTGTACACCACTTTGGGACGCTCTATCGTGCATCCTTTCTGCATCACGCTTGTGGTGTCGTTGACGACGGAGAGCACGATGCCTTCGTTTTTCCACTTGATCAAGTCGGGCGATGAATAACATGCCACCCCTTTCTGATAAGTGGCGTCGAAACCGGGACGGTGTTCGCCGTACCAATAGTAAAGGGAATCGGTCTTTATGATGTTGCCGCCATGACAGTTGATGCGTTTCCCGTTGGTGTCGAACCACTCGCCTCCGTTATACAATGGCGATGTCTGGACCGCTCCGAATGCATTAATCGATGTCTGCAGTATGATCAGAGTGTAAATCAAATTTGTAAGTCCCAAATGTTTCATGTGTATTAATTTCAATATGGTCTGTCGGGTGAGCTTCCAAAGTCGCTTCCTGTGGCAAATTTAACAATATTTGTGGACATTTCAAACCAAATCATGTCAACCTGTATACTCCGATAATAAAAATTCCGTAATTTATTTGAGACAAGGATTTACGATGGGAAATAAGGTGCATGAACTGGAGAACGTGGGAAAGTTACCGGAACGTCTCAACTGTCCTTTCTGCTACGAGCCGGACGAACTGTGCGTACGTGCGGCCGAAAAGGTCCGTGTGTACCTTTTAAGTCGCGCTGACTGGCAGCCGGAATTGCAGAAAGGTAAGATGTTCGGCGTGCTGGTCGTGAAGGATCACGACGGCAACGCCGGATTCCTGAGTGCCTTTTCCGGCATTCTCGCCGGAAGCAATAATCATGATTATTTTGTGCCGCCGGTTTACGACGTACAGTTGAAGGATGGTTATTTCCGCCATGAAGAAAAGAATATCTCCGATATAAACCGTAGAATCGAGGAGTTTGAAGCGTCTGGCGATTATGCTTCTGCCAAAAGTAGATATGAACAGGCAGCATTGGATGCCGAAAATGAATTGTCGGAACTACGGCGAAGCATGAAGGCCGACAAGAAGCGGCGCGACAGTCTGCGTGCCCAAGGAGAGGCGGATTTGCAATCGTTGATTCAGGAAAGTCAGTTTCAGAAAGCGGAGTATCACCGACGCAAGCGGGCATGGTCCGATGCTTTGGAAACATTAGAAGCGGAGGTGAAGAAATTTGAAGACACCATAGATTCGTTGAGACAGGAGCGGAAGCGACGGTCGGCCGACCTGCAGAGTTGGTTGTTCTCGCAGTTCCGTATGCTCAATGCACTCGGACAGGCAAGGGATCTGAACGACATATTCCGCGACACTCCTATGGGCGTTCCTCCCGCCGGCGCCGGGGAATGCGCCGCCCCGAAACTTCTGCAGTACGCCTACATCCATGGAATGACACCCGTTCGGATGGCCGAATTCTGGTGGGGGGATTCCCCTCCGACCGAGATCCGGCATCACGGATCGTTTTATCCCTCTTGTCTCGGTAAATGCGGCCCGATTCTGGCGCATATGCTTCAGGGCCTGGATGTGGAGCCTAATCCTTTGGAGGCAAAACGACTCGGCATGGAGGTGCGTGTGGTTTATGAAGACGATGCGGTTTTGGTTGTTGACAAACCGTCGGGACTGCTTTCCGTACCTGGGAAATATGTGACGGATTCTGTGGAGACCAGAATGCGGGATCATTGCGGCGGCATCGGGTCGCCTATGGTGGTCCACCGGCTGGACCAGGATACGTCGGGCTTGCTGGTGCTTGCCAAGACAAAAGAGGCGCACCGGAACCTGCAGGAGCAGTTCCGCCGGCATGTGGTCAAGAAAAAATATCTTGCGTTGCTTGACGGTGACGTCACGGAAGATGAAGGAACAATCTCGCTTCCGTTGCGACCCGATCCGTTGGACCGTCCTCGTCAGGTGGTGGATTTTGAGCATGGGAAGCCTGCAGTTACCCGTTTCCGTGTACTTCGTCGTGAGACAGTGGCTGGAGAAAAAATGTGGCATGTTCGCGCACTTGTGGAATTCAGGCCGGAGACCGGGCGCACGCATCAGCTCCGCGTCCATTCAGCGCATCCCATGGGCCTCGGCTCCCCTATCTGCGGGGATTCCATCTACGGATTCTCCGACAAGAAAAACCGGTATCGGTTCAACGGATCCTTGGAATCACGTCTCTGCCTACATGCCGCCTCGCTATCTTTCGTACATCCAGTGACGGGGAAGAGGCTCGTTTTCTCGTCATCCGGAGTATTTGGCCAGAAGTCGCAGGAAGGAGGGTCCGAAATAGGAAACAAGGGCTCCGAGACGATTTTTGGTACGTGTATGACGTCCGAACAATGACTGTCGGCGTCGCTCCCGGATCACGCTGAAACATTGCCGCTGGATCTCCGAGATGTCCTTTCGCGTGCACTGCAGATTCGCCACACCCTGCTCGCAAAGCAGGAACATATTGAAATTGGCGCTCATCCGCCGGTCGCGCGCCGCCGGCAACAGCCGAGGCATGTTTCCGGCTATCCAGTTTTCCAAACGTTCGGTGACTCGCAGCATGTCCATCCGGCCTGGAGTGAAACGGTGCAAGAAACTCTGGGGATGTTGCCGGTATCCGTACATTCCGGCATTCACCTGTACGAATTTACGGCTCTTGCTCCAGATACGATAGAATATATCAAGATCCTCGTACCATGTGCCGGGGGTGAATCGTTCCGATTTCCAAAGCTCGCGACGGTATATTTTCCCGCTGGCAGATGTCTGGACGTCCTTGCGCTGATATAAAGCGAGTTCTATGGCAGTCATCGAGTCAAGAATCTCTTTGGGTGTGTTGTCGGAAATAGGAAGGAAGGGACAGTCACCTCCCTCGAATTTCAGCATTCCGCAGTTTACTATGTCGGCTCCGGTTCGCTCCGCGGCCGCAAGCATTGTTTCCATAAACTGCGGATGGAGAAGATCGTCGGCGTCGAGAAACGCGAGCCACTCACCGGCGGCCAGCTCGATGCCGTTGTTGCGGGCCAGGGATAGTCCGCCGTTGGAGGTATGTAAAACGCGGATGCGGCGGTCGCCGGCCGCAAGACTGTCGCATATCACCTGGGTTCGGTCGGTGCTGCCGTCGTCCACCAGCACCAATTCCCAGTCGCTGACCGTCTGCGCCATGACGCTCGCCACAGCCGCCTCAAGCCATCGTTCGGCGTTGTACGCCGGTACGACAACACTTATCATCACACTGTCAGGATCTCTTTCTCTTTTTCAGCGAAGACAGCGTCGATCTTTTTGATGTACTTGTCATGGAGTTTCTGAACTTCGCTCTCGGCGTCCTTTTCGGCGTCTTCGCTCAGGCCGTTCTTGATTTCCTTTTTCAGACCCTCGATGGCCTCGCGGCGGGCGTTGCGCACCGACACTTTGGCGTTCTCGGCCTCGCTCTTCGACTGTTTCACCAGCTGTTTGCGGCGTTCTTCGGTCAACGGAGGAATGCTCAGGCGGATCACCTCGCCGTTGTTTTCCGGAGTGATGCCCAGCTCGGAATTGATAATGGCCTTCTCAATCTCCTTGAACATCGCTTTTTCCCAAGGGGTGATGGCGATGGTGCGGGCGTCGGGCACGCTGACGTTGGCTACGTTCGAGATCGGGGCTTTTGTCCCGTAATAATCCACGCGGATGCCGTCAAGCAATTTGGTGGACGCCTTCCCGGCGCGTATGTGCTGCAGAGTCTCGTCAAGGTATTCCACAGCCATATCCATGGAGTCCTCGGCCTCCTGCAAAAATTCTTTTACCTCTTTCATAGCATATAGATGTTAATAATTTGTCAATTTACTCATGGAGCACGGTCCCGATGGGCTCGCCGTCAAGAATTTTCTTGAGGTTGCCTTCGACGTCCATGTTGAACACGGCCACGGGCATATGGTTCTCCTTGCACATCACGGTGGCAGTAAGGTCCATCACCTTAAGGCCCTTTGCCAGCATCTCGTCGTAGGAGATCTCGTCGTACTTTGTGGCCGAAGGATCCTTCTCAGGGTCGGCGGTGTAGACACCGTCCACGCGTGTCCCCTTGAACATTACGTCGGCTTCGATCTCGATGGCGCGCAATGAGGCTCCGGTATCGGTTGTGAAATAGGGATTGCCGGTGCCGCAGGAGAGTATCGCCACCGTTCCTTGCTCCATGGCCTTGATTGCCGCCCATTTGGAATAATGTAGACCGATGGGCTCCATGTTGATGGCGGTGAACACCTGCGCCGGCTGTCCGATAGCCTCCAGC
This sequence comes from uncultured Bacteroidales bacterium, assembly GCA_900554845.1. GTDB lineage: Bacteria > Bacteroidota > Bacteroidia > Bacteroidales > Muribaculaceae > Lepagella. The sequence goes on from USIY01000108.1 coordinate 6,809, forward strand.
GCGGAACTGAGGGCAAGGGAGTTGATCACAGTGGCAAGCATCCCCATCTGGTCGCCTTTGACGCGGTCGAAGCCTTTGGATGCACCCTTGAGGCCGCGGAAAATGTTGCCGCCGCCGATGACGATTCCGATCTCGACACCACTGGCTGCCGCTTGGGCGATCTGACGTGCGTAAGCGTTCAGTCTATCAGTGTCTATGCCATGGCCTGTGCCCGCGGCAAGACTCTCACCCGAAAGCTTAAGCAAAATTCTCTTGTATTTCATAATTCAGAAAATTCGGTTTAACTCCCAAAGTTAATTAAAAATAGCAACTGGCCCAAATTTAGGGGGAATAAAACCGACCAAAAGGTGAAAATAAAGATTTTATGAAAAAAGTTGGGCTAAAATTTGGCGGAATGGAAAATTTGGTGTAATTTTGCACACGATTTCGGGGCGTAGCGC
>USIY01000109.1 GCA_900554845.1 uncultured Bacteroidales bacterium
ATTACGACACGGCAAAATTATTCGAAATAATGAAGTTGAGATAAATTCATTATGTAGGCGTCTCAACGGCATAGGGCAATCAGAGGAATCAGAGTGATCAGAGCAATCAGAGCAATCTGGGGGAGAGCATACCATCTGAAATATAAGCAGATGTAGCTGAATTTTCTTGAGATATTTGCAAAGTCGGGATTTTATCCATAATTTTGCAAAAGCGGCATTATAATGCCCATTGCGGAATAATAATATGTAATTTGTGAATTATGGCCAATCTTGATTTCATCGCGCCGACAGGTAAGTTCGAGGATTGGAATGTCTACAAATTGTCTCTGATTATTGTGGATATTACCGATTTATTTGTCAAGACTTATTTCCCAAAATATGGCGATAGGACTGTTGATCAGATGGTGCAGGCGGCCAGAAGCTGTAAGCAAAATATTGTGGAGGGGTCAGTAGCGGCCTCGACGTCACGTGAAACTGAACTTAAGCTCACTAACGTGGCAAAAGCCAGTCTGGCGGAACTCAGTCAGGATTATCAGGATTATCTGAGACATAACGATCTGAAACGGTGGCCTGTGACTGATCCGCGTGTTTCGGAAATAAGAAGATTTGCAAGAAGGCATGATAAGCCGGACATTTATGTGACCAAACTTCGGGAACGGAATCCGGAGGCTTTCTGTAATATTGCCTTGACGCTATGTCATCAGCTTGACTACATGCTCTATTGCGTCATGGAAAGAGCCAAAGCAATATTCCTTCAAAAAGGGGGTATCAAAGAAGAGATGTACCGGGCCAGGATAGCAGTCCGGAACGAATATCAGAGGAATCAGAGCCATCAGAGCTATCATCAGAGTGATCAGAGCAATCAGAGCCATCCCAAAGACAACACAGGATCAGAGTAATTCCTGGCATAGACCGGCAGAGGTCTCTGAAAGCTCTGATTCCTCTGATGGTCTCTGATCTTGATCGGACTCTTCAGGTTATCACAGAGTTTGATGTCAACGGCAATCTACCCGAGTACAAATCCACAACTGTATTCGATGACTATGAAGATGCCGCCGACTATGTGGCAAAGATAAAGGAGAATCAGCTGTCAGTTAAGGTAGAGCATGATACGGTCAAAATCCGCTCCCGCTTCTCTCCATCCATTCTCCATTCAGGTTGGGCGTGAATAAAGTTGCGCTATGCTCGTTTCAGAGCATGAAATTCTGAATTTCTAAGGTAACGGTGTTAAAGTCACCCGCAGTTATTGAAGTCGTTTAAATTAGTTTAAACAAATTCATTGGATATATCACAATAATCCCATTGACTTGGCAATACGGCAGGCTTCGTGTGTGTTCTTCACTTGGAGCTTGCCGATTATTTCCTGGCGGTGACGGCTTACAGTGTGGATGCTGATGTTTAACTGTGCGGCGATTTCCGCACTTTTCAGTCCTGTGTCGATCATGGACAGAATCTGGCTTTCACGACTACTTAAGATTCTGTCGTTTCCTGAGGCCGTCAGCTCCTCTTTTAATCCGCTTACGGAATTTACGGCGTAACTCTTTCCCTTGAAATCGAAAGATAGGGGTCCATAAATGCAAATGGCATATCTTACGTCCTCTCCATTTTCATCAAATATATAATACATCCTGTGCAGTACGTCGTGAATGTTACCGTCGGTGAAACGAAAACGCAATTTGGAAACAAGATAATATTCAGACTTTTTATTTTTGGGCAGATGTCTCAGATAATGAAAGAAGCGGAGTTCGGCAATATATTTTTCCTCCTGTTCATCGGCCGACATCAAAGAGAGGATTTTGCTTTCCCATATTGAGTTTTCTTGTTTATACTCTCCGATATCAAGATTGCGTGCGAAACCTCCGTCTATGATGTGGCTTTTACCGTCGGCCATATCGCTGACCACGATCAGGACATTCTCAATGTTGGCCCAGAAACGCGCGTAAGCCAGCACATCCGACAACGGAATGCATTGCGGGGACTGCTTTTCGGACCGGAGCAATTTGTCGAGTGTTTTTCTATTATCTCCAAAATGGTTATTTTTGACCATTGCCTATTATTTTTAAGCATGTTAACTTTGCAAAGTTAATCAAACTAATGGTTATATACAACGATGACAGAAAAAGAAAAGATGCTCGCCGGAATGACATACGACGCCAACAATGACGCGGTTCTCATAGCCGAGCGTCTTCAGTGCAAGGAGTTATGCCGCGATTATAATGATCTGCGTCCCCGACAGACTGCGGAGCGGGAAGAATTGCTCCGTAAAATACTCGGTGAAGTAAAGGAAGAAATTCTTATTGAACAGCCTTTTTATTGCGATTATGGATACAATATTCGCGTAGGCAAGAATTTCTATGCGAATTTCAATCTTGTTATCCTTGACGAGGCTCCGGTGACTTTCGGCGACAATGTGTTTGTCGCTCCCAACTGCGGATTTTATACCGCCGGGCATTCCATAGCTGCTGAAGAACGCAACAAGGGACTGGAATACGCACGTCCTATAACGGTAGGGGACAACGTGTGGATAGGTGCCGGAGTATCGGTGTTGCCTGGAGTCACGATAGGCGATAATTGCGTGATAGGCGCCGGCAGTGTAGTGGTGAAGGATATACCATCCAATTCCGTAGCAGTGGGAAATCCTTGCAAAGTGGTAAAAACAATCATAAACGATAATAAATGAAACTCAAACAGTTAATACTTGCATTTGCGCTTACGTCAATGCAGATGTCTGTGGCGCAGACTTTGGAGAAAATGAACTGGTTCAACGAACCAGAAAGTTGGCGCATCAACGGAGATACATTGATTATGGACGTCACCCCCAACAGCGATTACTGGCGTATCTCTCATTACGGTTTCACAGTCGATGACGCGCCGTTCTATTATGCTGAGTATGGTGGTGAATTCGAGGCCAAAGTGAAAATATCGGGCGATTACAAAGTGAGATTCGACCAGGCCGGAATGATGATTCGCCTTGACCATGAGAATTATATCAAAACCGGTATTGAGTTTGTTGACGGAAAGTATAATCTCAGTACTGTCGTAACCCATAAGACTTCCGACTGGAGCGTCATAGCCCTCGACCGCCCCGTTGATTTTATCTGGATCAAGGCCGTGCGACGGCTGGATGCTGTAGAAATATTCTATTCTTTCGACAACGAGGAATATCACATGATGCGCAACGCATGGATCGAGGCAAATCATCCGGTGAAGATAGGAATGTTCGCGGCATGTCCGGACGGTGATGGCTTCAAGGCATCATTCAGCGACTTTAAGGTGACGCATCTTCCTGACAAGGTGCGTAGCGAATGGCTGAAAAATAACGCGGAATAGTCGCATTTGGCCGGATGGTGGCAATCCTATTTATACGTTGTTTAAGGCGTGTCGGGTGAGAACGAATGCTTCAGAAAGTATCGATGCCGTCCCATTCGACCAGATTTGACCGAACAAATCCATATTTGCCATTGATGCTTAACTTATACCAACTAATGAAGTATTCTTGTTGATGTTGCGAGCCGTCATCTCGGCGCGAGTCTTGATGATGAAGGATCCGAAGCCGGGGAGATACACGTGCAGTGAGAAATATGTGAAATAAAGTAATAATCCGGTCGCCTGATCGGTCATAATCTTGTTATGTGCGGGTGATGAAACTTCATCACCCGTACTGATTATGGACGTGATTTTCAAAATCGGACCCATAGATTACGAATAACTTTCATTTCTCGGTTCTTGCCTGTGTCAATTCGATTGCCTCTTTGCCGGTGACGCAGTCGATGTCGATCCGGAGAATGCAGACCGTCTTGATGAACCGGGCTATTTCCGCTTCAGGATCAATGCACGGGCTGTATTTGTCGCCCAACAATCGCAATGCCGCAATTGAATAAAGATCGCTGTTCCATCATATACATAGTTTACAGGAACAGCATAGGGATAATCATCATCACCTGAAACCGCCATCACGCAATATTTGCCGTTCCTCAAAATCCTTTCCGTCTCTTCCGCGGAAAGTTGCTGCCTGAATCTTCGCATAGGTCGCGTCATCATCCTAATACTCCTTAATCTGGTTTTGACCGGCTTATCGTTCAATATTCTTTATGACTCGCGCAGGATTACCGGCTACCAGAGTAAACGGTGCGACATCCTTGGTGACCACACTCCCGGCACCAACAACTGCACCTTCACCGACAGATACCCCGGGAAGAATGACGACATTGGCGGCAATCCAGACATTATTCCCGATAAAAATAGGATGAGAGCACATAATTCCATTGTTGCGCTCTTCAGGTTTGAGTGAATGAATCACAGTGCAAAGACTTGTGTTGGGTCCGATAAACACATTGTCGCCTATGACGACATCAGCCTCGTCAAGAATCGTAAGATTGAAATTGCCGGTAAAATTATCACCGATACTGATGTTTGACCCAAAGTCACAGCGAAATGGAGGATTTATAACGCAGTTTTTGCCAACGGTCTTGAAGATTCTATGAAGAATCTCTCGGCGCTTATCCTTACAGGATGGCGGTATTGAATTGAACTCGAAACACAGCTTTTCACATTCGTAAAGACACTTTCCTAATTCCAAGGTAAATCCATTAACCCATTCACCTGATTTAAGGTCTTCAAGACACTCAGGAGTCTTCCCATTACCTGTCTTCGTTGAACTGCTATATGAGCTATCATTCACTTTTCCAGATATTAAGGAGTTGTCGGAATTTATGGTAGTCATAATTTTGAATCGCTTTAGTTTATGTATGCCCTACATCTGATTTGTTTCTAAAATGCAAAGTTAATAAAAATCCAGGGATTGTTGTTGGCTTTAATCCACTTGGAGCTCAATCTTCTTGATGATTCGTGCCGGATTGCCGGCTACAATGGTCATAGGCGGCACATCCTTTGTCACGACAGAGTTGGCACCGACTATGCAGCCGTAGCAGAGCTTTCCACAACCGACATGACCGTCAGCGAACTATCATTCAGCATGGACTTTGACGAACTCACCGAAATGTGTCGCTTCTTCCGTCGGATAGAAGGTGTCTCTCCCGGTCAATGGCGCGAAAAAACGTAGCCGCAAAATAACTTACAGAGTGTTTGGATTTAAATCAAATTAAGATTGAGAGGATTTTTTCTTTCCTCCGATGAAACAGATAATTCCATCAATATTGTCGCGGCATCAGAACAACTATATTCTGATTGTCATAATACTCTCAATGCTAATGTGTAATAATATGGACGCACAGGAAATAAGGCTCCCGGATTTTGATATGTCTGCCGGGAAATCACTCATACACTCTATATCATACCGTCACAGTGTGAGAGCGTTTGATACACAAAAAGAAGTGTCGGATACAACTCTTTTGCTTCTGCTTTGGTGTTCCGTCGGCATCAACCGTGAAAATGCGATATATCCGTTTCCCGGAAAACCGTCCGCCAACCATTGTAATCCCACCGCCATGAACAGTCAGGAAATCAGAGCGTATGTTTTCGGAACGGAACAGGTTTTTGAGTATGTTCCGGAATCACATTCCCTACGAATAATAACGGAGGGCGATTACAGACACCTTATTCCGGAAATGAAACCTTTTCGCAAGCATATGTAATGGACGCTCCATATTCGATTGTGTTTGGAGCCGATACCGTTAAATTGCGGGAAAAGGCAGAGCGTAAATTATGGGCGGCTTTTGACGCAGGGACAGCTTGTGAGAGTCTTAATCTTGCCTGTTGTGCCTTAGGGCTTTCAACAGTTCCGAGAGCAACAATGGATTTAGCCGGCATATCGATAATAAAGCTTCTATATTTTAATCATTTATTTTTGTTTCTTGCAGTCCGCAGTTCCGATGGAGATTTTCCAAAATGCCGTTTGACATATTTGCCAAAGAAAGAAAGGTTCTCAAAGCCTAAACGGTATGCTATCTCCTTTATTGAATAATCCGTGTTGAACAGATGGTACCGTATGTCCTCGACTGTATATTCATCAATCCACTGCCTTGCAGACTTTCCACTGACTTTCGTGCATATGACAGACAGATATTTGGCAGATAGGCATAATTTGTCAGCATAAAAGTCGATAGGCCGATGCTTTATGTCTTCGTTCGACAACATCTGAAGGAAACGGTTGAACTGGAATTGTATCTTGCTTTCGCCCTCCACAGACTGACACTGATCCGATTCCATATTTGACAGCATTTCAAGCAAAATGGCTTTTATTATTGACCGCACTATCTCTTTATGATAACCCTGCGAGGGATTCATTGTTTTAGACAGGATAAGACGGTAATAGAATTGCATCTGATCCTCCAGATTCTTTACCGTTGACATACGGTAAGCCTTGCATATATATATCATGCGGTTCCATTTGTCAATATGCTCACGCATGAGATCAGACACGATTCGGCCAGACAGCCGCAACATCACGATGTCAGCATCCACGCTCACAAGAATGTTGTCAATGAAATTCCGGGGCAACACCGTAAGCCTCTCACCTTCCTTTATGGTATGGGGGTTGCCGTTTATATCTATCTGTAGTCTGCCTTTGCGACAGGCAAGGAACAGATATGAATCAGACTTTATACCGTTAAATTCCGACAGATCATTGATGTCGGTAAGCAGGGCTATATCCCCGTCGGAATAGTGTATTTTGTCCTTGTTGTCCATATAATGCGGTTTTACAGGTTGCAAATTTAGCGTTTTTGAGTGTCTTTAACCGTCTTTGGAGTGTCCTTTTTTACCATATATACCTGATTGGATTACTATTTTGTCAATTCAGGACACTAATGAATAATGGAAAATAGAGAATTTTGCGCCCAAAAACAATAATGACATGAGATATTCAAACTTAATTTTATGGCTCATACCGGCAGTATTGCTTGGTTCTTGCAGCAATAAGACAGAAAAGAAAGATGCACCTTCAATAAAAGTCTCAACTGAGATTTTAGCGAAGGATAACGCCTGTTTGACAACGACATTTGTCGGACAGGCCGAAGCTGCCAGTACCTCGGCAGTAAGTTTTCCGACAGCCGGAACCATATTGAAGGTGACGGTAAATGAAGGGCAGGAAGTCCGCAAGGGTCAGCTTCTGGCAGAAATTGATCCATCAACGATGCGGAAAGCTCTCAAGTCGGCAGAAGCAGTATTGGCGCAAGCCCGTGATGCCTACGACCGACTGAAATTTTTGCACGACACACACAGTCTTCCTGCAATACAATGCGTAGAGGCGCACAGCAAACTTACACAGGCACAGGCCGCGTATGA
>USIY01000110.1 GCA_900554845.1 uncultured Bacteroidales bacterium
ACGATAAACCGTTCAAGACGCCCTTTGATGGCTGAAAAATCGCCTGATGAACTTTTTGAGGCCGTAAACGCCGGACTGAATTCAAGGCAGTGGTATTACAGGCAGGCAAAGATCCGTTTCTGCGGCGACCAGCTGGAGGACCGCCGCCAGATTGACGATACTGTCGCAAAATTTCTTGCCGCTTATCCAGAGATCAGTAATACCGGATCCGCCGATTGACACGCCGCTAAATTTTGATAAGAAAAAGAAAATTGTTAATTTTGCTACATATACTAAACACCAGTTACAATGGCAGAACATAAAAAAGAGGAAGCTGCAGCCGTAACGGAGACAGTACTGGAGCCGCAGCTGGAGCAGACACCGGGATCAACGCCGGGGTCCTCGATACATATCGGAATGGTGGGGAATTACGCGGATTCCGATGAAACACGCATGCTGCTTACTCCGGAAGCCTGCGGCATGCTCACTTCCGCTGGAATCAAGGTGTCCATGGAAGCTGGTGCGGGCGTGGACATCAGTTTCAGCGACGAAGCTTATTCCGAATACGGAGTGAAGATAGTGACGCGAGAGGACGCGTTGAAATGTCCCATAGTTTTGTCGTTCATGCCGCTGAAGGCCAAGGATGTCAAGAAGATGACCAAAGGATCGGCCCTGATGTGCATGATGGGACATGATTTGTTCGAGAGCGCCACCATCAAGGCTTTGTTGACGCAGCATATCAGCACGGTTTGTCTGGACAACATGTATTCCAATCATGAGGTTACGATTTTTGCGGATATTCTTGACGAGATCGACGGACGCGGCGCTATAGTTTACGCCGAGGAAGCCTTGAGCTATCTTGGTGGCGGAAAGGGAGTGCTTCTGGCCGGCGTGGCGGGCTTGAATCCTTGCGAGGTCCTTGTGATAGGGGCCGACCGCGCTTGCGTGCACGCCGCGAATTCTGCCGCGGCCAACGGCGCGAAGGTGGTGGTGATGAACAACGATGTCTCCGCTTTGGAACTGATTCGCCCTTCGCTGATGCCGCAGGTGGAGCTGGTGGCCATACATCCCAGAGTATTGGCAAACCGCGTAAAGACCGCCGACGTGATAATTATGGGCAACACTACGCGCGAGTTCAAGTTCCCGCAGGTGCTTTCATCGCAATTGAAGGACAATGTCTACGTTCTGGATCTGGCGGAAATGCATCCTTCTGTATCGGTGCCCAGGACTGTGGCCATGGCCATTTCGAATCCTCTGATCAATTTCTTCGACGAGATGCAGATCAAGGACGGGTTCGACCGGATGGTGGCCACCACCCCCGGCGTGCAGGTCGGTATGGTGACCTATCATGGCAAATTGGTGGACAAACTTATCGGATCATATACATCGCTGCCCAGCATCGACATCCGTGTGATGCTGTCGGAAACTAACTGATAGAATATCCATAAAGACAGCGTTGACAGAACCGCAAAGGGACATATTGATTCATGTGGTGCCTTCCGCCAGATGGGGAGGCGTGGAACAGTACGCTCTTGACATATGCCGTCATTATCATGCTTTGGGTTGGGACGTGTCGGCCGTGACGCGCGACGCCAAGGCGGTGGACAGCCATTTTATGGCCTACGGCATACCGTTGCGTCACGCTTTGTTCGGAGGATATTCCGACATGGGCTCCATATGGCAGATGGCAAGGACTTTCCGTACGATGCCGCGTGACCGGGTTGTGGTTCACGTGCATCGTTACCGCGACGCCTTCACTGTGCTTGCGGCACGCAAGATAGTGAACCGTCCCGACATACGGCTGGTCTCTACACGACACACAGTGGCGCCGGGACGGGACACTCCTCTGTTCCGACGAATGTGCCGCAATGTGGACGCCGACATATTCGTTTCGCGCACGGCGCTGGAGGCATTTGCGTCACCATGGACACGAAAGCGTTCCCCTTTGCCGGAAGAACGTGTGCATGTCATATACAACGGACTTTTTCTGGATGACAAGCCTTTGATGGCGGAGCCCCAGCGCGGACCTGTCACAGCCATCTGTCAAGGGCCTATTGTAGAGGGAAAAGGATTCGAGACTGTGATAGATGCATTGGCCATGTTGAAGCAACGCAATGTGAAATTGCGTCTGCGGATTGCAGGATACGGAAATCCGGATTACATCGACGACCTGCGCCGCCGTGCCATTACGCGCGGAATCATGGAACAGATAGACTGGATAATTCCGGCAGGAGATATTTACCTGCTGATAGGCGAAAGTCATTTTGGCGTGCAGGCGTCGGCGAGGCGCGAGGCTTTCGGTCTGGAGAGTCTCCGTTGCATGGCTTGCGGCCGTGCGCAGGTATGCGTGCCGAACGGCGCCCAGTCGGAATATCTGGCAGAGGGCGTGACCGCTGTCTTCGCTCCTCCCAACGATTCCTCCAAGCTCGCCGACGCCATGATGCTTCTCGCACAGAATCATGAACTGCGCGATTCATTGGGAACAAACGCCCGCGCATATTATGAGCGTAATCTGAACTGGGAGCATTTCATATCCCGTATGGATAAAATATACAATCCATGACACAGCAGACTTTGACACGCCGCGTATGTCTGGGCGTATGCTGGAGCGTCTTCGCGATACTTTTGGCCACATACTGGGCCACTGCCCCGGACACTGTCAGTTACTGGGACTGTCCGGAATATGTATCGGCCGCTTATTTGCTTGAGATAGGCCATCCTCCGGGCAATCCGTTATGGATGCTGGTGGAGCATATGGTGACTTTGCTGTCGGGTGCGGAACATGCGGCGTATGCCGTGAATCTGTCGAGCGGCGTTTTTTCCGCATTTGCGGGATTCTTTCTTGCCGGAATTGTGTTCCGTCTGACATTATGGATTTTGCGCGTCCGCAAACGGGATGGGGTCCCTGAAATATGGGGAGCGGCGGGGACCGCCATGGTGGCCGCTCTTTGCTTCGGTTGGTGCGACTCCACATGGTACTCGGCCGTTGAGGCGGAGGTCTACTCAATGTCCATATTCTTCACGGCGCTGACAGTCTGGCTGATGGTGAAATGGGCGTTTGCCCGCGATCCGCTCGCCGCCAACCGTCTATTGGTTCTGATAGCCTACATATTCGGCTTGAGCATCGGCGTGCATCAGCTGAACCTGCTGGCCATCCCCGCCCTGGCATTGATATGGGGTGTGCGCAGAGGCGTCCGCAATCCTTGGAAACTGTTGCTGATAGTAGGGTTGGGCATGTTGGTGGTAGGTGTAGTGCTGGTAGGCGTAATGCCCCATACCATCTCATTGGCGGCATGGCTGGAACTGTTTGCCGTGAATACACTGGGTCTCCCTGTACTGACGGGCGTGATGGCTTTTGTGGTTTTGCTCGGAGTGCTGTTGCTGTGCTGTCTGGCATTGACGGCTCGTAAGGGACTGCGACGGCTTAATATCTGTTTTTGGATGCTGTCCATGTTGCTGACAGGATACGGAGCCTATGCCCTCATACCTGTCCGCGGAGCCATTCCTTCTCCGGCCAATCCTACGATGCCCGGCGAACCTTTCTCGTTCGCACGTTATCTGGCGCGCGAGCAGTATGGAGGAGCTCCCCTTCTTTATGGCCGCACACCGTACAGCAAGCCCATGTATCAGGAGGAGTGGGATTCCCGGACCAATCGTCCGGTCTATAGCCGATATGCCTTGAAAAAGGGGCACAGGATAATGATTCCGTATGAGGCTGGAGCACGCTTGGACGCGCGGATGGCGGGTCTTGCTCCGGAGGATTCCGCGGCGAACGCCCGTGTGATGGCATCGGGGCGTCCGGGATATCTGGTGAAAGGATATTCAGTGAAAAACATCTATACTCCCGAGCTGAACTGTTGGTTTCCGCGTATCACCAGTTCGGATCCGCGCGATCTGAGGTCTTTCCGCGACTGGGTGGGAATGGACACTGCCACCATGGACCGCGTGCGCGTTTCGGAAGCGTTCGACACGTTGGGGCGTCCTGTGGGCCGTATCAGAGGCGACGGTGTCCGCGACACGGTGTATTCTTATCGTCCCACTGTATGGCAAAACTTGGGAATGCTCGGTTCATATCAGATAGGGTATATGTATATGCGTTATCTGATGTGGAATTTCGTAGGAAGACAGAACGATATTCCATCCCAGGGAGAAGTGCAGCACGGTAATTTCATAACAGGCATAACCCCTGTGGACAATCTGATGCTCGGGGCGGAGGATTCGTTGCCGAGGGAGGCCGGCGAAGGCAATCCCGGACGTAACAGATATTATGCCATTCCTTTCCTGTTGGGTTTGATCGGACTGGGTTGGTTGATATGCTCTGGCAACCGCGCCCGCTCTGTGGCGGCCGTCACTATGCTTCTGTTTGTAATGACGGGAATCGCCATAGTGATATATCTGAACCAAAGTCCGGGAGAGCCGCGCGAACGTGATTATTCCTTCCTTGGATCGTTCTGGACCTTTTCCATATGGATAGGATTCGGAGCGTTGGCATTCGCGCGGTGGATGAAAACCCCGTGGGCTTACGCGCTGACCGTGATTGTGCCGGTATGGATGTGCGTTGAGAATTTCGACGATCATGATCGCCGGGGCCGTAACGCCGCGACAGAGATAGCCGTTGCGACTCTGGAATCTTTGGCGCCCGACGCCGTAATCTTTGTAGACGGTGACAATTTTACCTTTCCGTTGTGGTACGCGCAGGAAGTGCTGGGAGTGCGGCAGGACGTAAGGGTAGTGAATCTGTCGTATATGAGTTTGTCACGCTATAGCGCCAATCTGGCGGGGCCCTGGCGGAAATCACCGGCGTTGAAGACCGTATTGGGACGCGAAGATATAATTTACGATGCGTTTTCCCGCGTGCGCATAGCTCGTGGAGTTTCCGACACGCTTCCTGCCGGAGAGATTTTGAAGATGTTGCGCGAGACAGCTCCCACAGGAAATATGCCGGAAATCGAGGCCCGTTACGCGCGCATGTATGTGCCCGGGAGGGATTCGGTCACTGTGGATATGCGTGGGCTTTCGGCATCGGGTTTTGGCAACGACATACGGTTCGCCAATCTGATGATGTTCGACATTCTTGCCAATATCGGCGATAGGCCGGTGTATTGGATGAGTTCCGCGCCCGATCATGCCAGACTGCATCTGCCCGATTCGTTGTTTACTCCGGCATTGTTCGGCATGAGATTTGGGGTGTATGGCGACAGCGTTGCTTTGGCCGATATTACTAATGCCGTGGCACGGGTCAAGGCGCCCAACGATCTGAGTCGTCGCGTGTATATGGATGTCACTCCGGCGCGGATGACCGGTCTGATGCGTGTGGCGCTTATAATCGCAGCGCGGCGCCAGATGGCCGCGGGAAAATACACTGACGCATACCATACTCTCTACAAGGCCGACATTACGATAGGAAGCCATTATGCCTCATATCCTATGGTGAACGACGGGGACACGGTGATGAATCCCAGAATGGAACTGGGTCGTCTGCAACTTGAGCTTGCCCCCAGATTGCGAGAGCCGTACCGGACGGAAATGCGGGCCCGAGGGTTGATGAACCAATCGGCGGCGCGGCGCAGACTTGATGCCTGGACGCGCTATCGGAAGGCTCTCCCGCAAAGACTGCGCCCGACGATGGCCCCGGTGTCATGACGTCGCGATGATGGCACCATGGGCAATTGGCAATCATTGTAATTCCTTCAATAAAACAGCTCCGACCCGGGATAGAGTCGGAGCAGAATTTTATTGTACGTTTATTTTATTGTACGTTTAAAGAATCAGAGAGAACTGAGGTTCATGTTGGCGAACTCAAGGTCGCTCTGTGCGCGCTTCAGAAGATTCTTGTCCATCTTTACGGCCTTCTGCAGGTTCTGCATCGCAACGTTGTTCGCGCCTGTGCGGGCGGCGGTGATGGCTTTCAGGTAATAGGTGGTTCCGTCGGGAGCGGCCACTTTGTCAAGGATGCTGTTGGCGGCTGTGTAATTATTGGCCATGATCTGAGCCACTGCGGCGTTGTTTGTCTTTGACTCGCCGAAGGCGTTGATGGCTTTCTGTACTTCTCCCTTGCTCAGGAAATAAGTGCCCAGGGCATCCGCGCTCTCGGGAACGCCTGCGGCGGCTCCGAAGAGTTCGTTGGCCTTGTTGGAGTCATTGTTCATCATCGCTACCAGCCCCATGTTCATCATGGTCTCCTTGGCCTGGGGATTCAGGCGGAGGGCCTGCTGCCAGTTGGCTGCGGCGCCCCGGTAGTCTCCGGCCACGAACTGTGTGTTGCCAAGATTGTTGAATGCGCGGTAATCCTTCGGGAACTGCTCGGCGGTGCGATTATAGACCTCCATTTTCTTCATGTTGTCGTTGGTAAGCGTGGCGATATAGAGCATTTCGTCAACAGTCAGCTTCTGGGGATCGGTGTTGAACAGCTTCACCAGTTCCTGGTCGGACTTGCCGATGGTGTTGATGGTGGCCATGACGCGGCTGTAACGCAACTGCGGAAGGATCTGTTCGGCCAGCTCGTTGAATACGGCCGACATATTGCGGATTTCGCGTTCGCGCTCCACGGGATCGGGATACATGCGCAGTACGGAAAGGATCAGGTCCTTGTCCTGAATGTTGCTTTTCTCCACCAGTTTTTCGAAACCTTCCCAGTCTTCGGGAGTGAACTGCGATGTGAGTTCACCGAATTCGGTGATGGCGTCTTTCTTCAGCTGTTTCTCCACGTAGTTGGTGGTGTTCTTCTCACGTTTCTCGGCCAGTTCGGTGTTGAATTCCAAGGAACCCTCGGGACTGGCGAAGGAGCTTATGCTGATGCCTGCGATCTCCTGATTGGCGGCCTTGTTGGCTTCCATCAGTTTTCTGTTGAGGTCGATGTAGTCGGCTTTGTCCACTTGGTTGGCGCGGATGTTTGCCTGGTTGATCAGGAAATGGATGTCGGCGCTGTACTTCTCGGTGATCACCTTCTGGAAGTTGTCCTTTGCGACAGCGGGAGTGACGCTCTTGGCATTGGCAAGAGTGGATGTGGCCACCACACCATAGCCCACCTTTACGCGGGGAAGCTTGTAGGTTTTGCCTTTCTGCTCCACGTTGAAGTCAAGATAGAGGTCGCTTTTTGCCATTTCCGGACGGTAGGCCATGGTGAAAGGAATCTGCACCTGTCCTCCGTTTTCCCAGCTTACTTCCTGCCCGTTGGCGCGAACGTCCTGACCCTGGAACACTACTGGCTGGTCCACAGGCACGGGCCATAGCGAGGCAATGGCCCAGCCAGTAG
>USIY01000111.1 GCA_900554845.1 uncultured Bacteroidales bacterium
TGCCAGAAGGCTTCCGACACACTTGAAGTGAAGATCTACGGAGGCGACTGCATCGTGGGCTCCGATGGCTCGATACGCATCATAGACTTCAACGACTGGCCGAGCTTCGCCCCCTGCCGCGACGCCGCCGCCCCCGCCATAGCGAAGTATGTCCTCAAAGCCTGCCGCAACCGTTTGAAAAACATGAAAAAATGAGCGACAACAATAAGAAAAACAAAGAATACCAGGCTTCCTTGAAGTCCATGGACACGGAGGAATGGTTCGACCTTCATTTCTACCGTCCCATCGGATTCGCCTGGGCCCGACTGGCACGCAAACTGGGAGTCACTCCCAACGTAATCACGATCGCCTCCATATTCTTAGGCGTAGGGGCCGGTGTATGCTTCTACTTCAACAACATCTGGTGGAACCTTCTTGGAGTCTTCCTATTGGTCTGGGCGGACTCCTTCGACTCGGCCGACGGTCAGCTGGCGCGCATGACCGGGCAATATTCCCGCATAGGCCGCATCCTCGACGGCGTCAGCGGCGACCTGTGGTTCGCGGCAATATATGTGGCGATCTGCCTGCGCGAGAACGTCACCTCCGAATTCTTCATGGCCCACCATTGGGTGATATGGGTCATGGCGGTGGTCACCGGAATCTGCCATGCCACCCAGGCCGCCATGGCCGACTATTACCGCCAGTTCCACCTCTATTTTGTAAAAGGACCCGACGGCTCGGAACTCGACAGCGCAGAGGCTCTGAAAAAGAAGCTCCGCGACATGAAATGGAGCAAGGAGCCCTGGAACAAACTCGTGCTGCTGTTCTACACGAACTATACTGTAGGTCAGGAATCCAGAACCCCCTGGATGCAGAGACTGCGCCGGGCGTTGCATAAGAAATTCGGCGAAAATGTCCCTCCCGCGGAATTCCGCGAACGTTTCCGCCGCGCTTCCCTCCCTCTGATGAAATACACAAATATCCTCAGCTTCAATGTCCGCACATGGGCGTTGTTCGCGGCGATATTGATTTTCCGGATGCCCTGGCTCTATTTCGCATTCGAACTGACCGTCCTGAACATATTGCTGGTTTACATGATGGTGCGTCACGAACGAATCTGCAGACAGTTTGCTAAAGAATTAGAGTGTGTTGAGTTTTAAACCGTTTTAACAATAATGAGTGTGAGAAGTAAAACTTCGTCTTTAAGTATCTTGAATGCCGGATGGCACATGTCGCCGTGGTTGAAGCCATCGAGTTTATATATCCTCACTTCGGGGTGACCGTTGAGTTTCATCATGCGCCACATATAGAGGTTCTCCTCGTAGCGGCCGAATAGCTCGAGATCAGCGTCGCCCGTGATGATAATATATGGAGGGGCGTCTTTACGGACATGAAAAAGCGGTGAATTTGAATCGACATAAGGAGTAAGTTCCTTAATACCTTTGCTTTTGCGGTCGGAGAAATGGGTTATCACCTGTCCGCTGAATGGTATGAGAGCCGCGATGGAGTCGGGATCTTTGCCGTAAAGGGCAAGTCTCGACCTGTCGAGACCTACCATGCTTGTAAGGAATCCACCCGCCGAATGACCGCTGACTATGATCCTTTCAGGGTCGCCGCCGTATCTGGAGGCATTGTCGAAAGCCCAGGCCACGGCCTCCGCCGCATCGTCGATACATTCCGTCACTCCCACTTTGGGAATCAGTCTGTAGTTCGGAGCTATGACCACATAGCCCTGTTCCTTAAGTTCTTCAGGAATATGTTTCTCGCCGCTTGTCAGCCCCCCGCCGTGAAACCAAACGACTACAGGCAGATTCGCTTCCCCTGTGGGATGATGTATGTCGAGTTTCAGCCTGGAGCGGGAATAATCATCGGACTTTGCGGAATACGGTATGTCGTATTCCGTGGTATAATCAGTCTGGGAAAATGCGTTGGTCGCGAAAAGCGTCAACAATAGCAGCAGAATTGTTTTGTTCATGATGAAATAGATTTTTGCCGCAAAGGTAATCATAATTATCGGATTACCAATCGGAATTTTCAGGTAAGCATTTTTATAGGGCAATTGTTTGAAAAATTACAAAAACAAGCACTCTAATTAAAGTTTCAACAACTTCAATGACTCGAATTCGTTAAAATGTCATGATACTGATAGCAGAGTCAAAAACTATGGCTTCCGGACAGAAGGAAGTAAGCCGTGAGGAATTCGTAAAATGCCGTCCGCTGTTCGACGGTATCGCCAACGCCATCATGGACTCGCTCCGCGGGCACAGTCTGGATCAGCTCGCCGCCGAGGCCGGAATCACGCTTCGGCTCGCCGCGTCGCTGCAACGCATGATCTATGAATTTCCCAACAAATCCACCGGAATCCGCGCCATCGACGCTTTCACCGGAGTCGTTTTCCGTCAGCTTGGACTCCCAGGGTATGATGAGGCAGAAAGAGATTTTCTGCGTGACAACGTGCGGATAATCTCTTCTTTGTACGGCTGGCTGCATCCGTACGACATCATCAAGCCCT
Organism: uncultured Bacteroidales bacterium; assembly: GCA_900554845.1. Lineage (GTDB taxonomy): Bacteria > Bacteroidota > Bacteroidia > Bacteroidales > Muribaculaceae > Lepagella. The sequence goes on from USIY01000111.1 coordinate 2,492, forward strand.
ACCGCTTTGATTTCAAGAGCCATGTCGCTCCCCTCGGCGAGACACTGATGAAATACTGGAAGAAAGACGTGACCATCGCCCTCGTGAAAGAACTGCAGGCAAAAGGAGACTCCGACATCATCGACCTCCTGCCGTCCGACGCGTCCAAATGTGTGGACTGGAAATTGGTGAAGCGCTTCGCAAAGGTATACAAGGTCGATTTCAAGACCGTCGACGGGGCCGAAGCCTTGAAGACGCCCAATGCCGGCCGACTGAAGGAGCTCCGAGGCCGTCTGCTCGACCTGACAATCCGACACCGGCTTTCCTCGAGCGCCGAGATTGCCGCCCTGGAATCCTCCGACTTCATGCCCGACCCAGACGGTCCCCGCTTCCCCTCCTATCTCTCTTTCATCACCGCATGACCCCGCCACAACGAGTGAATTGATATAATTCAATACATTCTTTTTCCGTTAACTTACTGTCATCACCAAATCAAACTGTTTTCTATGTTCAGAATACTTTTGACAATTATATCGCTTGTTGTTCCGATTACAATGTCCGCACAATGGGGCAAAACAACAAATGTGCGTATTGAGCACAATGTAAAGACCGATAACGGCAGAACAATGCTTCAGGTGCATTTCAATATGGAGGCGCACCATGCCAACGGGCATCAGATTAAGACGATGCTCTTTATCGACTGTCCCGCCGGCACCCCTCATCACTGGGTCAATGGACAGAATATGGTTCAGGAGGGAAACCATTACATTTCAAATTACGAAGACTGCTATTGGAACGGTGACCAATGGATTGGAATTTATAATGACTGCCTTAATCCAAAACCCGGCAAGAACATATATTATGCCCGGATCGGCATTTGGGATGTAACCCTGAACCGATGGCTTAATGACTGGGACAACACTCCGTTTGTCTCTTACGAAATGACAGGATCCGCCCCTGCACAGACTCCCTACTATAATGTTCAGCCTTACATTCCGGCCACACCTCAACAAAACCTGTGCGGTGTATGCGGGGGCACCGGGCGCTGTTCAATATGTGGAGGGACCGGACTGAGTCCCAACCACGCATCCGGCATTCGTGCCAACTGCGGCGGTTGTGGAGGCACTGGAATTTGTCCCACATGCAGCGGACGAGGCTGGAATTAAAACCGAAGCCACGATAACAAAGCTTATGGCGATATCTATGAGTCAGGTGCATTGGAGAGAAATAGCACATGTTCCTTTTTGGAACACTCCACTCTGTGACCGATGTCAGTCGGGATTGTCATCATCTCCGGTGAAATACTTACGACGTCGGAATCCAAGGCGTATAAGGCAATAGAGCAACGCTAAGAAACCAAGTGCCACCACCACCAGACCAAGGTAGAACACGAACTTCACGGCGGAGCAGAATCCCCATATGCCGATAACGATGCCGGCAATAAAGATGACGAGCCAAAGGATCACATTGGCCTTACGTTTGCGGTCGACTATTTTCTCATCGTGAGCCATAATTTGGGCAGGAGTCTTATCTGTGTCTTTCATAATTCACTTTTTATTGTACTGTTTTTTCATATTAACAAGCATCACGTCAAAAAAGCATACCCACCCCGCAAAAAACTATAGGAAAACATATCAAAGTGAATATAAGTACCTGCGAAGAATAAATTTTTCGTAGGTACTTGACTAAATACAAGGAGGCGGAAGACAGCGAGAATCCACGGACAGACGCTTTCCGATAAAAGATAGAAGAACTTATAGAGAACTTCGACAAACCCACCAAAGCCTCTTGATACAGTCTGAGCAAAATGACATCGGCAAATTGGTGAATTACGCTGTAAATCGCTGATTTGCCGTTTATTTTTCGTAACTTTGCACTTGAAACTGAAACACCAATGAACGAAATAGACAATAACAATAGCAACGTGCAGTCTGATAAAGAGAATGAAATAATCCTTTAAGTAGCTGTTCAAATTAATTTAGATGTTTGCGGGCGGCTATTTATTAGAATATTTGGAATATGGATAAAGGATAATACTTACGTATGTGACTGATATCCATATTTCAAAGATTCAAGAAAGAGACCACGCAGACATCTGAAATATACTTATAAATTAATTTAAACAGCTACTTATCAGCCTGATTCTACTCTGTCATTGGATGTCAGAGTGGAGAATGAAACCGTATGGCTGACACAAGCGCAGATGACGGAGTTGTTCCAAACCACAAGAAACAACATTACTCTGCATATCCGCAATATATTCAAGGAAGGAGAATTAGAGGAATCTTCAGTATGTAAGGAATCCTTACTAACTGCCGCCGACGGCAAACGATACAAGACGAAGTTTTATTCGCTTGATGTCATAATATCAGTTGGTTATAGGGTAAAGTCCATCCGTGGCACCCAGTTTCGTATATGGGCTAATAAAATTCTGAAAGATTATCTATTGCGCGGTTACAGCGTCAATCAGCGACTGTTATATATGGAGAGCCGCATTGACCGACGCTTGCTGGAACATGATAAAAGGCTCGATGATTTGACTGACAAGGTTGATTTCTTCATCCGCACATCCCTCCCTCCAAAAGAAGGCGTATTCTTTAACGGACAGATATTTGATGCGCATGAATTTATCTGCCGTCTTATCAAGAGCGCCAATAAAAGGATTATTCTTATTGACAACTATGTCGATGAATCAGTGTTAGTCCAGCTTGATAATCGTAATGCAGATGTGTCGGCTGTAATATACACAGGAGAGATAAGCCGCACATTCCGTCAAAGTGTCAACAGGCATAACCGTCAGTATGCGCCCATAGATGTAAGGACGGCAGACAGAATCCATGACCGATTTCTGATTATTGACGATACGCTTTATCATATAGGGGCATCCATTAAAGACCTTGGCAAGAAACTTTTCGCATTCTCGAAACTGGAAATTTCCCCGGACTATATTCTCGCTAATATTTGAGGTCGCAATTTGCGACCTTGAAAGACATTATATAAAGCTCTGCTTCGGCAGGGCTTTTTCTGTCATGAGGCTATATAATCGGCTGTGATTGCTTATGAGTGGTAATGAGCTACCACCCGTTTACCACTCAAAGAATCTGCTACCACCCTGCATTTTTCGTCAAATATCGGCTTTAATTCGCTGAAAAACAGATATTATTTTCGCCATGAAAAATTTTTGTTTTTGATCGTATTTTTCTAATTTTTACCACTCGGATACCACTCAAATCGGGTATTAAATTTGCATTGTCGAGGAACACTTCCCGATGCCTTTTTTCGGAGCAATCCGACTGAAGGGAATGTCAAACTTAAACTGATTTGCGTATGGAGTTATCCAGCATTTTAGGCCTGCCTCTGGGCCTTATGACAGGGGCACAGTTTCTAACTCTTATGGCCGAGGCTCTCAAATACCGACCTCAGCCGGAGATACAGGCGGCAACCGTCAACGACTTTTCCGACGGGCAAAGATACGCCTATGGCATTTCCGGTATCTGTGAGATATTTGGGTGCAGCAAGCCCACTGCCCAGCGTCTCAAGAAAAGCGGTGTCATTGACGGGGCTATCATTCAGAATGAGCGCACCATTGTCATTGACCGGCAGAAGGCTCTCGCGCTCGTACAGGAACACAATGCCCAAAGAAAAGGAGGTCGCAGATGCAAGAAGTGAAAGCGGACATCCTCAAACTTTGGGAGGAAAAGCAGTTGCGAATCACCGATGAGATTCAGACTGCGCCGGAGTGCTGTATGCCAATGGTAGCGTTATCGGTACTCTCGGCAACTTCTCGGCATCGACAGGCAAAGCCAAGAGCAAAAAGACCTTCAATGTCGCCGCCATTGTCGGGGCATCGCTCGTCAATGGTAAAGTATTGGGCTACACCGCAGAGTTCCCCGATGACAAGCGCACAATCCTCTACTTCGATACCGAACAGAGTCCGTATCATTGTCAGAAGGTAATGGAGCGTGCCTTGCGACTGGCGAAACTGCCGACCAATACTCATCCGGAGAATCTGAAGTTCGCCGCCCTGCGTCAGCTCACACCCGCATTGCGCCTTGAAGTTATCGAACAGGCGATAATCAACACTCCCGGTGTCGGTCTTGTAATCATCGACGGTGCGCGCGACCTGATGTACGACATCAACTGCGCAAAGGAATCCACCGATCTTATCGGTAAGCTGATGGAATGGACAGACAAGTTTCAGATTCATATCCACACGGTTCTGCATCTTAACAAGAGCGACGACAACGCCCGTGGTCATGTAGGCACAGAGCTGAACAACAAGGCTGAGACTGTCCTTCAGGTGAGCCGAAGCAAAACTGACGATACTGTTTCTGAAGTATGCGCCGCCATGATCCGCGCCGCCGAGTTCGACCCGTTTGCCTTCCGTATCAATGACTACGGACTGCCGGATATAGCAAGTGGATATGTGTTCACCGAGCCGGGCAAGAAAACCAAAGACCCTTATCCGTACAAGGAGTTGACCGAGGAACAGCACCGCGAGGCATTAGGTGTGGTATTCACCAACGGGCCGATTAAAGGGTGTCGCAATTTCGAAGCGGCATTGAAGGCCGGGTATGCTGCCTGTGGACATTCGTATTCCAACAACAAGGTCAAGGGCTTAAAGACCTTTCTTGACAACAAGGGCATGATTCGCTACGAGAATCGCGAGTACATCTACAATCCGGATTTCTACTATTGAAAATCACAATTCTGGTCTGGTTTAGAAAAGGGCATATATAATAGGGCCCAAACCAAAGA
>USIY01000112.1 GCA_900554845.1 uncultured Bacteroidales bacterium
ATAAAGGCCTTGAAAAGGCCTTGAAATATCGTCCTGCGGACAAAGGGACGTTTACACTTGCAATTGTCTTACGGACTTCAGTATCCGGCTCCATGAGAGGAGCTGACTTTTTATCGGATACTGATGCAGGCTTCCCATGCTTCACAGTATGGAGAGTCTTTGACAATTGTTTGTCCCTATTGAACTAATTAGCTAATAAAAAAATTTTTAGCTACTTATCTGATTCGGTGAAATATCCTTGGCGGCCACTTTTTTATCGGCGTCGAGCAAATAAATGGTCGGCGACGCCTTCAGGTCGTACAGGTCGTTCTCGAGAACGGGAGTAAGGGCGTGACCCACAGTCCAGTCATACGGCATATCCCCCGCCGTGGCTTTCCAACGGCCTATGTCCGACTCGGCGTCAATTGCCAGCACCGTGAATATATCCGTCAGATTCTGCCTGCGAAGTCTGCCCACGACCTTTTCGCAGCTTTCGCAGTCAGGATTATAGAAGATAAGAAGAATCGGACGGCTGCTTTTCACCTCATGCAGCGTCATTGTAGTGCCTTCGCGGGTAAGAAACCGAAAATCGGCGGCCATGGTCCCGGGACGATTTTTCAACGCCATCTCCAGACGATAAAGAGCGCGCTCCCGACGGCCTTCGTTAACCAGAGGCGACTTCGCCACGTGTCGCAGGAAGGGGATGTAAAGCTCGTCGGAATGGAACGGGGAATTCGGATCATAAAGATACTTGTCGACTACCTCCAGCAGAAATTGCCACGCCTCGGGATCCTTCTCCGCCTTGTCCATCAAAGTATCCACCGCCTTTTGGATCGCCACGGTGTCCGCGTTTGCGAGGACCATGACGAAGTTGGAGAAATTCTGTTCCATGAAAGCCGTGTCGAGACTGCGCTTATGGTCCTTGAAATCCACGTGGTCCCACCACTTTGCCGCCGCATAGGCGGCACGCTTCGCCGGCACCGTGATGTTATCCGGTATTTCCGGCATCGGCAAAACCAACGTGTCGTCGGACGCGACTTGATTCGTGGGAAATTTATTGCTTCCATGACCACACGAAATCATTAACAGCACAGCTGCAATCGTCCATAAAATCCTGCACATCAGCGTATCCTCTTCTTTGGTTTTTTCCGCGTTTGAGAGACTATATCTTTATAAGACATTTTCGCTTCAGTTGCGGACAGATCCCGAACACAACGCAAATAATCGAGTCGCCCTAAATTCTTAGCTTCCGCGAGATCCTCGGATACAGTGCAGAACCTGTAGTTGGCACCCGGAGTCATGCTCGGGGATGATTTGCCTGTAGTGTTTTCCCAATATTCTTGAGTGACACAGAAATATGCATTATGGAAATCGCATCTTTCCAATATTCTGTCTCCATTCTCGTCTGTGGTGCGCAACATAATTATTATTTCCTTTTGTGTAGGCACACGCCAGCCGGAACGGCCTGTTGATTCGTCCAAAGATCTACAAAGGGTATTATTGACAGCATCCACATATTTCAGATACTGTTCTTCAGATGGATTATCAGATTCTGAGCCACCCACTTCTGTGTAATGAAAAGTCTTGTCTATTTGCTCATTCTGATAACTTCCCGCATTGAATTTATTGCCACGAGGGGCTATCTCAAATCCGTATTGCGCAAGACGATTCAACGGATCATTAGTCTTATGAATAGGCACCGGTCCTGTGGAAGGATTACGCAAAGCGCTTCCATAATAATGGGTCGGTTTCACGACGCCCCCCTTGGTAGTGGCATCAACCTCCGCTTTATATGCCACATCAACACGATTACCGCGTGCAACTCTCTCACCAAGGTTTGTTCCTAAATTCCGAATGCATCTTACGTCCCATGGAGAACGTCTGTATTGTGCATTTCCCGTACCACGATATTCACTTGATGACATTCCTTCTTCTGTCCATATTATTTTATGATCGCTTGTAAGATAATGAAACAATACATCAAAACCTTGGCCGCTTCCTTGAGGCAGATCCTTATTCGGATATCCCATAATTGGAGTCTTGAGACCATTGCGTCCAAGTATAAGTCTCAACATCTGACCTGAAGTCGGCAGATACCATCGGATTTCATCAGGGGTTATTTTATTGTCACCGTTAAGGTCCCGATTACGGTTCATGCAGGCATAATAGCCTTGATAATATTGTATTGTAACGTCACCTCCGGATTGAGGTATTTGAGGATCAAAAGCAGTTGCCGACTGATCATAAGGTTGATAACCACTTAAACCTGACAGCAGCACTATACTGGGCACGGTCTCTGTCCTTTTATTCAAATCTCTATCGGGATATATATAAGAAAAGGTTTGGTTAGTATTTGTTAAATTATTTATAACTTGAGGAGTTGTGAAATTCACAGCATTATCCCAATTTCCATTGGCTGCCTTACTGGAACTTGCGAAAAGCCAAGCGTTCCATCTGCCGTTCTCATTCTCAAGGTTCTCTTCCCCTGTTCCGACATCCCAGGCAGTGGTCCATCTAATATTCATGCCGAAGTTCTCATTCTCATGCTCCATGCCCAAAGCAGTCTGATTATCTGTCGTACTTGTGGAATAATATGTCTGGATAGATTTCTGGCTGAAGGCATATTTAGCCTTGTAATACATGCTCGCGCCATCGGCTGAAACATGTTCCGTCACATTTATCCAAACATTTCTATTCGGCTGATTGGCATAGCCTTTCCAAGCTTTCGAAGTACTTTCGTCAGAAGATTTCTCATATACATATTCATTCACAAAAACAGTGTACCATCCGCCAATCCGGGAAGCGATGCCGTCACTTTTCGGCAAGAAGTCGCCGAGACGAAGCAAATCCGCACTTGTTGTGCCGGGATATGACCGGAGAGTCTCTTCATCATCGGTAGGCAACAGTTCTATCCAAGAATAATATTTATAATCGGGATCATTGACAGAGGGGATATTCGATCCTTTCTCAAGACCTCCGTGAATTTCGTGAGGCACACCATTCTCGTATGAAACCATGCTGAACGAAAATGTCTTCAATTCGTCATCTGAAAGATAAATATTGAAAGCGTTGTAATGCGCGTCAAGATCATAATATCTGTCGGTTACATCGGTTACGGTTCCAAAACCGCCGGGCTGGTTGTCTCCTTTGCGGAAGGCTTCAACGACAACATTCTTCAGACTCTTGATTTTCAAGGTATACGTATAGCTCGAGTTCCTGAATGAATTGAAGTCCTTAGGGTCGGCGTTTGCCGATCCACCTGTGAAGCCAAGGTGTACACGGTATGTGACGTAAGCGGTTCTTGTGGCACCTACAGGAACATCTATCCCCTCTCCTGCACCGCTGTTTTCATTGTTGGTTTTTACGATGTAAGTCACCTCGCAGGGAATATCCACATAAGTGGCTTTGTTATTAAGAGTCACATTGTCCTTGCCGGTAAGAGAGACAAACACTCCGGACATATTGGAATTTGCAGATCCCGTGGGATCGGGGTCAGTAAGAGAGCCAATCGCACCTCCGTACTCAAGTTCTCTCTTCTGATAATCGGTACATGATTCTGTACCCCGCCGTTTGTTTTCATACATCCAAAAATCGAACGAAAATCTGTTACGTCCTTTTGTATCTCCAGTCAATGATTCCTTAGAGAAATCGGTGGAGGTGTATATGAGGGAAGGCTTGTAATTTTGGTTATCTATATATTGCGGGGTCATTGCATCACCGGCATTAGTAGCCTGCAGTGACGATTCATTTTCCTGTCCGAAATTACCGTAGTCTGTTCGTTCATGAATCCATGAATACACAGGTGCATTGTTCACTTGCCAACTTATAGGCTCGATGTCCACAATATCGCCTTCCGGTTCAAGATTAAAAACAATATGACTGACAAGGCGTCGTAGATGAACTTTTCCATCCAGCGAGGTAGCACCCGGATATATGGGGACCGTTTGGTTGAGCAGATCATTGCTCCATGTCATGTTCGGATCATGATTATTATAAGAAGAGGGAACAAAGGAACCGCTCATCACAAGAGCTTTATCATCGCTGACGAGCGGCGTCTGTATGTCAGCCGAATCTGAATCAGGATCATCAAGAGCGACTGATATTTTTAGATAATCGTCCCATGTGTTTGCGTTATGCAATAACTGGGTCAAATCGGAAACCCCGGCATCCCCGATTTTACGGCCAAGATGATTGTCTGGGTTTGCCACGGCCACTATCCTGCATTTGCCTGACTGCGTGGGAATGCCGGATAGGATGATGTCGTTGTGAGTGCCGGTATTGCCATTGAACCCATAATCGCCAGCTGCAATGTAAAGATTTGTAGTACAATCTCCATTCTCAGCGTATATGCCAAGCCAAATGGAGTTCACTTGATTGTCCTGCTCCTCAGAAAGGTTGGAACGTGTATATTGATCCCGTTCGGGGGCGTTGAACTCCAATGAGATCGTGGCCGGTTCTCCTTCGGGACAGTCTTTGCCATAATAATCCACATCATCTCGGCACCCTGTCAGCGCAAGGACAAGTACAACCGATATAAAACAGGCAGATTTTAAAGTCATTTTCAATTTAAGATTCATCTTACTTATTCAAATGTAGGAATGTAAGTTGTAAAAGATGCGCGCGGACACACAGTGATCACGAGAACTTTATTTGACATGCTTACTGAAAGTGTGTAAATATGGTTGCGGAGCAATTTTCTTTCGCTTCCTGTCCATACGAAGTCGTTACCGTTGTATCCCGAAAGAGGAACGATAAAAGGATATGGCGCGACACCTTCGGCTGTCCGCACGGAAAGGACAAGAGACGGATTGCTGTCTCCAATAATCTGTTCGGGGCAATAACCGTACCATACATCCATGTTCTTGGTTTCCGTTCCGGTAGTTACATTCTCATTCCCCGCCGTAAGGACTGTGTTTTTCTCAATGGCATCCTGAGCCGGGATATTGCAGTCATGCACCTGTGTGCCGTCGACATAGTTTTCTGCATTGATTGGCGCCGTAAACCCTTTGGGAAGGGTGTAGGTAAAAGATACACTTTCTATTTTAGGATATCCGTTGTCATTTTTTGTGATATTATCCGCCACTCGCACTTTAGCCACGGCTCTAAGCAGGGAGACAGTTCCGAGATACACAGGATTTTCCGGGCGCGAATCAGAGAGCGTTTTGATATTAGACTGTCTGCGCGATCCAAGTCCATACATAGGGAACGCCATCTGCGCATCTTGCGACAAACTGAACTCTAATTTTTTTACCTCAGCGACCATATCATTAAGCTTCGAGGGACTGGAACCCTCAGGCGCAAGAGTATTGGACGCGTTTCGGGAAGCGTGGGAATTGGCTACCGCCAGAATCCGAAAATATACAGGAGTCGAGCCAATATTATAGTTGTCACCGAAGAATCCCTTCATTTTCTCTTCGCTGATCTTCAGATTTACGTCATATATTCCCGCCGATCCTGTATAAGAGATATCCGGATTACCTTCCAGAGAGGTGCATGCATAAAATAAAGATGGGTTGGTGTCTTCGGAGGATGTGGCGACAAATATATAGAAAGCGAAGTCATCGGCATTCACAAAATCCTCAACATCAGGATGTCTACTATCTTCCTCATCATGATTATTATCATCCGTACGGGTGTGATTATAGTTTGTCGGGCGCGCTGCGGAGATGACACGAAAAGACAGAGAAGCACCATCTGAGAGCTCCGGACAGTTTTTTGATGGATCCTCGATTACTGAACATCCTGAAGACACGACTATCAGAACGCTCCACATAATCGCCGAAACGATTCGATATATGAATCTCTTGGACATCCGTTTCATTATTTTCCCTCTTCATTCTGGGGAGGCACAACCACCCAATTGTTTATATAGATACCATCCGCCACGTACCATGTGTTCTCGTCGGTAAGGAAAAATATCATGGAGTATTCATCCTGACGGTCGAGATATTCCTGGTCTGTGAGATCACGATGATAGTGGCCTTTTACCAAAAGCAGATACTGTACCAAGGGGATTCGGATAATCTCTTTATTGTCGGTGTTGCGAATCACTGAGAGAATTGTTTTGCTGTCGGTCATGATTCGGGATGTCGACAGTTCTGCAAGAAGTGAATTAACAGGATTACCGGGGTTTCCGTCTGGCATCTCTGCAAGACCGTACGATACCGCCCAGGGTTCATAGAGAAACTGCGGACCATCAAGCACCGTATTGTTCCATCCCAATTTCGAGTTCTGTGCCTCTATTCTGATAGTGAAATCATCCTGACCTATGGCTTTGCCGTTTACATGCTGCAGCATCACCGAAATCAGTTTTGTGTCCTTCATCAGTGGCATAGTTACTGTCTGGTCAAAAGGACGGTCTTTAGCTTCTTCCAGCTCAACCTCATCCACATATCCATGGAAGAGTCCTCGGAATTCATAATCGGAGAATAACCCATCGTTGGCGCGACTTGACTTAAGAGGAAGATTCACACCCATGCTCATAAGGGAAGCAGGCTTGGCCCCCTCTGCAAGTTCGAAAGGGGAATCCTTCATACCTCCCCAGCAAAGGAAGCTGTATTTGCCGGAAGGAAGATCCACGGTCATGGTATATCCAGGATCCTTAAGAGCATCACCTGCCGCCTCACCGCTCCATACATGGCGTCCTTCGCTGTCGTATGCCCAGACTTGCACCGAATGCACCTCAGCAGGAAAGGCATCCGCATACTTCATGTTGTAATCATAAGTGAACCTTAGCCTATATGTGACAGTGCATGGATCAAGATCCTCGTAGATCAATCCGCAAGAAGTCAGAGAACCTACCGTAAAAAACGCGATTATGGCCCCTATTAGAATACGTCCCAGTTTATTGATGTTCATCACTTGGATATTTATAATTTTGGCAGGAGAAGGGACCGCAAGATCCCGACTCCTTAAATAGAGATTAAAGTTCCATATTCTGAGTAGGCACAACGGCCCACTTCAGTATCTGGAAGCGCATGGCCATATAGTAAGCCTGCGTGTCTGCCGGAGGAACTATAGGAGTGTCGGGACCGGCTATACCGGTGGCCAGACCGGTCACTGAGGTCACGTTGATATTGTAAATATGGTTACGGACCATACCGAAATCACCTACATGCACATTCGCCCAGTTGAATTCCGCACCTTCAACCTTGTTTGGGTTACCGGCACGATACCATCCAAGATGACGGACTGGAATGTTGAAGAAGCCCTTGCCGGCGTTGTAATATACGGCGTAACCCACTTGA
>USIY01000113.1 GCA_900554845.1 uncultured Bacteroidales bacterium
GAAGTCAGCGAAGAGGATGTACAGAAGCAGGTGAAGGAAACGCTGGCGCGTCTCACCACCAAGAAAGCCAATAAGTCGGTCAAGTTCCGTAAGGAACGCCGTGAGGAGATGCACAACCGTGAGCTGGCCAACGCCGAGCGTGAAGCCGCTGAAAGCAAGGTGCTTAAAATCACTGAATTCGTTACGGCCAACGACCTTGCCAGCCTTATGGATATTCCCGTAAACAAGGTCATTGCCACCTGTATGAACCTTGGTGTCATGGTGTCCATCAACCAGCGTCTTGACGCCGAGACAATCAATATCGTGGCTGAGGAATTCGGCTTCGAGACGGAGTTCGTGTCCGCGGATGTGACGGAGGCCATCGAGAATCCCGAGGACAAGGAGGAAGATCTGCAGAGCCGTCCGCCGATTGTCACGGTCATGGGACATGTGGACCACGGCAAGACATCATTGCTGGACTATATCCGCAAGGCCAACGTTATCGCCGGAGAGGCCGGCGGCATTACGCAGCATATCGGCGCGTACAACGTGAAGCTTGCCGACGGACGCCATATCACGTTCCTGGATACTCCCGGTCATGAGGCTTTTACCGCCATGCGTGCCCGCGGCGCCAAGGTGACCGACCTTGCCATTATTATTGTGGCCGCTGACGACGACGTGATGCCGCAGACCATCGAGGCCATCAACCACGCTTCCGCAGCAGGTGTCCCGATGGTGTTCGCAATCAATAAAATAGATAAACCTGCCGCTAATCCTGAGAAGATCAAGGAAGAGCTGGCCAATATGAACTACCTCGTGGAGGAATGGGGCGGCAAGTATCAGAGCCAGGACATTTCCGCCAAGAAGGGTATCGGCGTGGACGAGCTTATGGAGAAAGTCCTGCTTGAGGCAGAGTTGCTCGACCTGAAGGCGAATCCCGACCGCAACGCCGTAGGATCGGTGATCGAGTCGAGTCTCGACAAGGGGCGCGGATACGTCGCTACCGTGCTGGTGCAGAACGGAACGTTGCGCGTGGGCGATGTGATCTTGGCCGGAACCAACTACGGACGTGTAAAGGCCATGTTCAACGAGCGCAACCAGCGTGTCAAGGAAGCCGGTCCGGCCACTCCTGTGCAGGTGCTTGGACTGAACGGCGCGCCGCAGGCCGGCGATGCCTTCAATGTGATGACCACCGAGCAGGAGGCCCGCGAAATCGCTACGAAACGCGAGCAGCTGCAGCGCGAGCTGGGTCTGCGCACACGCAAGCGCCTTGGTCTTGAGGAACTTGGACGTCGTCGCGCGCTGAACGATTTCCATGAGCTGAACCTCGTGGTGAAGGGAGACGTGGACGGATCCGTAGAGGCTCTTTCCGACTCGTTGTTGAAACTGGCCACTCCCGAGATTCAGGTGAATGTGCTGCACAAGGGTGTAGGAGCCATCTCGGAGAGCGACGTCACACTGGCGGCCGCTTCGGACGCAATCATCATCGGATTCCAGGTACGTCCCTCGGCCAACGCCCGTAAGGAGGCGGAGAAAGAGGGCGTCGAGATTCGACTGTACTCGGTGATCTATAAGGCCATCGAGGAGGTGAAGGACGCTATGGAAGGAATGCTTTCGCCGGAAATCAAGGAAGAGATCACCGGTACGGCCGAAGTGCTCCAGACCTACCACATCAGCAAAGTCGGCACGATTGCCGGAGCGTTGGTGCGTGACGGTAAGGTAAAGAGAACTTCCAAGGTGCGCGTGATCCGCGACGGCATTGTGATCTACAGCGGTGAACTCGGCAGTCTGAAACGCTTCAAGGACGACGCCAAGGAAGTTGTATCCGGATATGACTGCGGTCTCTCAGTGCAGGGCTACAACGATATCCGTGAAGGCGACCTGATCGAGGCCTTTGAGGAAGTGGAAGTAAAGAAAACTCTTAAGTAATAGCTTTAAGATAACTCACTGACATATTGGGACCCGGGCCGAGAAGTCCGGGTCCTGACGTTTAATAGAAGTTATAAGTTATAGTTATGAGGTCATTATGACCGTAATCAGGTGTAAATTATGAATTATTTCATCAACATAGGGACTAATCTGGGGAACAGGAAGCTGAATGTGAGCAAAGCGCTTCAGAGGATAATGGGCAGGTTCGGATGGTTCGAGATGTCGAGGGCCGTTGAGACGGAGCCGTGGGGTTACGAAAGTACCAACCCTTATATGAACGTAGGACTGCGGCTTGTAAGCGACAAGACGCCTGTGGAAGTTCTTGCCGAGCTGCAGGAAGTGGAGAAAGAGATATGTCCGCAACCGCACAGGGACTCCGAGGGAAATTACATGGACAGGGTCATTGACATCGACATAATGGCGATAGACGAACTTAAGATAGATACTCCGGAATTGAAAGTGCCGCATCCGCATATGGCGGAACGTGAGTTTTTTCTGAAGCCTATGGTCGAGTTGGCGCCTATGTGGAGACATCCCGACACCGGTCTGACTCCCGGTGAGATGCTTACTGCGCTCGCCGCGAAGGAGCGGGATCACGGCACAGCCGAGTAAAAGAGGACGCGCCCACCGGCGCGTCCTCTCTTAAGAATTGTTGACAGGTTGTTGATATCGATTATTTGTGCAGATCCTTTTTCAGACGTTTCACGTCATGACGGATACGGCACAGGTGTACCAAATTGGTTATGGCCAATCCTAAGACGGCCGATGCGATTGAGAGATGTACGATGTGACGGATATGGTCCTCCTTATGATGACCCAGGAAATGCTCCACCAGCTCACGGCCGCGGCATTCCTTGCCTTCTATTAACTCTTTCATAATTATCAGTGTTTTTCAATTGTTATTTATAATCCTAACAAACGACTTTTCTGAAATGTTTTACATCCTCTTGATTTCTTGCGCAGTGCAATGTGGCCAACTCTCTCCCTATAGGTTATGGAGTTGAAATATTGTGCCGATTGATGGCATAATAGTGCCATGACAATTTTTGAAATTTTTTTTGCATTTAATCTCAAGGAGGTTAAGTAATTTTGGGCCACATGAAAATTTTGATGGTATGTTGAAATATATTATTACGGCATTCGTGTTGACCGCCGTCAGCACGGGACATACGTCGGCTGCCCGGAATACAGATCCGGGAGGAAATATCCGGGAGGAAACGGTGGCTGAAACATCAGATAACGTATGTATGGCCGACCCGACCATTCTGATAGAGGGTGGCATTTATTATTTATATGGCACATCACGAGATTCCAGTAAAGGATTCGAATGTTATTACTCCACTGATTTGGCGCATTGGAATGGGCCGGTGGATGTGCTTATGAAGGGAGATGCTTTCGGCACCGAGGGCTTCTGGGCACCGCAGGTATTGAAAACCGAAGACGGTAAATTTGTAATGATCTACACCGCCAATGAGAGGATTGCCGTGGCATCCGCGGATTCTCCCCTCGGACCTTTCCGCAACGATTCAAAACAATGCCTTGCCGACCACATGCGTCGCATTGATCCCTTCCTTTTTAAGGATGATGACGGAGAAACATATCTATATCATGTCCGTCTTGATAATGGCAACAAGATATATACCCAATCAATATCTCCTGATTTCAGTTCGACGGATCCCGCCACATTGTCAAAGGCTGTCGAGGCGACTCTTACCTGGGAAAATACCGATAATTCTTCATGGCCGGTCACCGAGGGTCCCACCGTGGTGAATCATGGCGGGAAATATTATCTGTTCTATTCGGCCAACGATTTCAGAAATCGTGATTATGCCGTGGGATATGCCGTGGCCGATTCTCCGCAAGGACCCTGGATAAAGAATCCAGAACCGATAATATCCCGTCACAATACGGGATTGCCCGGCACCGGACATGGAGACATATTTATTGACAGGAATGGAAAATTCAGATATGTTTTCCATTCTCACAATTCGCAAACGGAAGTTGCACCGCGCAAAACGTATATTGTGGAATTGACATTTGATTCCAAGGGTGTGCATATTGATCCGTTGACTGTGACGGAAATCACTGTTTCATCTCATAATACTGCTAAATAAGGGATTATAAAACACGGGAAGAGGCGGGTTAAGATAAAATCCGTGCCATTCGGTACGGATTTTGCTGTTTTTGGCACGGAATTTCAGAATATAATAAGTAATAATTCGTAATTTTGCGGGAATTAATACCGGAAAACTTTCAACATGAAGCGAAGATATATTGCCCTTATTCTGACGGCGGTATTATGGAGTGCCGTCGGTTATGGCCTGACGGCTTCGATAGGCCGGATGTCGGGCGCAGGATCTGTTTGCCTGAGCGAGACGACACAGAATTTTTATTTCCGGCATTTCGACATCACCGACGGGCTTACGCAGAATACCATACATTCCATTCTTCAGGACAAGCAAGGCTTTATGTGGTTTGCCACCAAGGATGGGTTGAACCGGTTCGACGGACATGTGTTCCGACGGGTGGATATAAACAATGAAGGTGACGGCAATTGCAGCTTCATCACAACGATCTTTCTTGATTCCAAGGGCAAGATATGGGTAGGCGCCCATTCGGGGACGTGTGTCTACGATCCGCAGACCGAGAAGCTGGAATGGCTCGGAACGCCGGCCGACGGCCCACATGCCATTAAGAAACCTACAGTCGGTTTTGTAGAGATATCGGACAATATCATCCTTATAATTACCGATAACGACGGCTTGTATTATTATTACAGGGACAAAGCTGCATTGAAACGGGTTCTCGCTCCCTCTTCGTCCGGAATTCCACAAGTCAACAGAGTGCTTGTCAGTCCTAACGGACGCATATACCTTGGAACTTTCGGACAAGGACTATATTATACGGACGATAACTTCTCCACCATTCATCCGGTGACCGCGGATGGCAAGCCCTATTTCGGCAATTCGGTGATTTATGCCATGTGCCAGAATGGCGACAAACTCTACGTCGGGACCGATTTTATGGGCGTGCACGCACTGGATATGCGCACCGGCAAAATAACACCTGTATTCATCAGCGATGAGAACGGAACCGTTCCATTTATCCGTGACGTGCTGTTCATGTCGCCATCCCGTATGATACTGGGCACTGAGAGCGGGATCTATATTTACGACATTGTTAAGGAGCAGATTGTAAAACATCTTATACATAACAAGTTCGATCTTTTCTCACTTTCTGACAACGCAGTCTACAAGGTATATGAGGATAGAAGCGGCGCTCTATGGGCGGGCACCTATTTCGGCGGTATTGACTACATGAGTCCCGTACAGCTGCAGTTCGACAAGTATGTGCCCACTCATTCTGCGGGAAGCCTGACTGCCGAGCGGATAAGGGAACTGGTGCAGGACAGAGACGGAATGATTTATGTTGGCTCCGAGGATAACGGTCTTTCGCTTTTTGACCCGTCTACAGGAAAGTTCAGCCATGTGGAAGGAATCGCCGGAACGAATATCCACGGCCTCTGCATCGACGGACGCAACCTATGGGTCGGGACCTTTGCAGATGGATTGTGCATAAAAAATCTTGACACCGGCGTTGTCCGCACATTACGGGCAGGAAGCAATGGATTGAATTCAAATTTTATATTCACAATTCTACGCACGGTTCACGGTGACATATTCCTCGGGACACTGAATGGACTGTTGCAGTACGACAGGGCTACCGATTCGTTCCGTGAAATACCAGAGTTGCGTGGCAAGTTCGTGTATAATCTGGCCGAGGACAGTCGCGGCAACATCTGGGTGGCGACATACGTCAACGGCTTGTACGGGCGTAAAGCGGGAGAAACCAGATTTATAAATTACAGACACCAGAAAGACAAGCCCGGATCATTGCCGGATGACAAGGTATATACGGTTCAGGAAGACTCGCACGGCAATCTCTGGGTTATGACCCAAAGCGGGGCATGTGTCCTGCGGGACGGCAAATTCGACCGTCGATTTATGAATATCGACATGTTGCCCGGCGTGGTGTACAGAATGGCCGAGGACAGAAGCGGGAAATATTGGTTTACAACCAATCACGGCATATATTGTATCGACGGCAAGACGGGATACTTACGGAATTATACAGCGGCGCAAGGGCTGCCGACAAATCAGTTTAATTACAATTCGTCGCTGGTCACGCCGCAAGGACGCGTTTATTTCGGAAGTATCAAGGGACTCGTGGCTTTCGATCCGCTGTTGATGACCGCACAAACCATGCCGGAGTATAAGCCTGTGGTGTCTGAGATTTATCTGCATGGAGAGTTGTTGAAGCCCGGTGCGAAGGATTCTCCGCTGACATGCAGCGTTTCGCTGGCGGACTGTATAAATCTCAAACCGGATCAGAATTCGCTGGCGTTCCGCCTGACAACGCTAAGTTTTGACAATCTTGGCGAGCAGCGCATCAAGTATCGGCTTCTGGGGCTGGACAACGACTGGAAATATACAACTCCTGAACAAAACCTTATCACATATTCCAATCTGCCGTACGGCAAGTACAGGCTTCAGGCGGCCATTTGCTCGGATTCCGGAGACGAAACGGGGCCAATGCTCGATCTGTCGTTGAATATCGCTACTCCTTTTTATCTTACCGGTTGGGCCATCGCGCTGTACATCATACTTATAATTCTGGCAGTGTACTATCTGTTCCGCTACTATATGCGCAACACACGACTCAAGAACCAACAGTATCTTGAGGGATGCCGGCGCGAACAGGAACGCGAGGCATACGACTCGAAGATAAAATTCTTCACCAACGTCGCCCACGAAATCCGTACGCCGCTGACTCTGATCAAGGCGCCGCTGGGTTCCGTTTTCAAAAGTGAATGCGTCAGAAAAGATCCTGAGGTCAAGGAAAATCTTGATGTCATCAATCTTAATGTCGACCGGTTGCTGTTGCTTGCCAATCAATTATTGGATTTCCGCAAGATCGAAAGCGGCAAGTACACCCCGGTGCGCCGTGAATGTGACATAACCGCTCTTATCCGCAAATTGGAACCGCGTTTCCGCCCCACGATTGAATCGTTGGGCAAGCGGATTGACATCAATCTGTCCGACACCCCGGTGATGGCATGTATTGACGTGGAGGCAATCACCAAGATTATCAGCAATCTCTTCACCAACGCCATCAAATACAGCGACTCTTATATAAAGGTAGAACTGACAGGCGATGAAAAAGGGTTTACATTGACAGTGTCCAATGACGGCGAAGTAGTGGCTCAGGACAAACGTGAGGAAATCTTCTCATTGTTCGGCCGGCTTGAGAG
>USIY01000114.1 GCA_900554845.1 uncultured Bacteroidales bacterium
GATGAATGAATTCAATTGAATGCGACTGGAGGGAAATCCCTCCATCGGGATTCGATCGTTTCGATCCATATTTCAAGTCGCCCTTGATCGGACACCCGATATTGGCAAGTTGCGCGCGTATCTGATGCTTACGTCCGGTAAGCAACGTCACTTCAAGCAACGTATAACGGTCGCCCTCGGCTATCGTCTTATATTTAAGTCTGGAGAGTTTGGCGTCTTTGGCACCCTGATCCGTCACGAAAGTCTTGTTCATACGTCCGTCCGACACAAGCCAATCCTCAAGCAACGCCTCTTTTTGCAAAGGTTTGCCCTGTACCAACGCCCAGTAAGTCTTATGCACCTCACCGTCGCGAAACATTCTGTTCATCCGTTCAAGAGCTTTGGATGTACGCGCAAAAACCACTATTCCGGATACCGGACGGTCCAGACGATGGACTACCCCGCAAAATACATTACCGGGCTTGGAATATTTTTCCCGTATATAATCCTTGACATACTCCGACAAAGGTTTGTCGCCGGTCTTGTCTCCCTGGACTATCTCGCCTACCGCTTTGTTTACTATAATCAGATGATTGTCTTCGTAGATTACCTGCATTGCCAATACGCCTTAATAACAAAAAAAGCGGACTCCTTTTGAAGTCCGCTCTCTTAGTGGCGAGGGCAGGACTCGAACCTGCGACCTTTGGGTTATGAGCCCAACGAGCTACCACTGCTCCACCTCGCGATGTTTTTGCGACCACAAAATTACAACAAAAATTTTCCGCAACCAAATTTATCATACATTTTAACAGTATTTAACCTTATCGGTCGTATAATCGCTCAATTATAGTCAAAAATATTGCCAATATTACACATTTGCATTAGATTTGCGGTAAAATATCAACCATCAGAATGCCAATCGCACCATATTTATGCTTATAAAAATA
The DNA here is from genome assembly GCA_900554845.1 of uncultured Bacteroidales bacterium. Lineage (GTDB taxonomy): Bacteria > Bacteroidota > Bacteroidia > Bacteroidales > Muribaculaceae > Lepagella. The sequence goes on from USIY01000114.1 coordinate 927, forward strand.
CGCGAATTCTTCTCGGGAATAATCACCGGTCACGGTTCTCAGCTGGCTGTCAGCATCATACTGATTCTGATCACAGTCATAGCCGCAGCCTTGTGTTATTGGATCACAAAAAAGCTTCTTGTCCTTCTTGAACGACTGATTCTCCGCAGTCCGACAAAGTGGGATGACCATTTGCTTAACAACCGTTTTCTCAAAGCTGTCTCCCAATTGGCACCCGCTATATGCGTGCGTTGGATGTTGCCGGGATTCTTCGGTAAAACACCGGAGACTCTGCATTGGCTTTCTTCCATTACATCCCTATATATTGTGGGAGCGCTTGTCCTGATGACCACGGTAATGATTGACAATCTCTACAATGCGTTCACACGCAGGAAAAAGATGAAAGCATATGCAATCAAGGGCGTCTTCCAGATGGTGAAGCTTGTAGTGATAGGAATCGGCGCTATCATCGGCGTAAGCATTATCATCAATAAGTCCCCTTTGGTGATCATAACCGCTCTCGGGGCGTCCGCCGCCATACTGATGTTGGTATTCAAAGACACTATATTGGGATTGGTGGCTTCCATACAACTTACGGCCAACAACATGCTTCGCAAAGGAGATTGGATAGTAATGGAGAAACATGACGCCAACGGTGAAGTGATCGACGTTTCTCTGACCACTATCAAAGTTCGGAACTGGGACAATTCCGTCACAACTATCCCTCCCTACGCATTGGTTTCCGAGTCGTTCCGGAATTATGAACCGATGCGCGTCTCCGGATGCAGACGTGTGGACAGAGCAATTTTCATCGACGCCAACACCGTGCGCTTTCTTACCTCCGACGAGATGGACAGTCTACGCTCAGAAGGCTGGCTTGATGGAATAGACCTGCAGGGCGACAGAATCGTGAACCTCGGCTTGCTGCGGAATTATCTTGAACAATACCTACGCAACAATCCTCTTGTCAGCACAGGTTCAACCCTGATGGTGCGGCAGCTTGAACCCACAAACTCCGGGCTGCCTTTGCAATTGTATTTCTTCACCAACGTCACGGAATGGGTGGCTTTCGAAAAGATACAAAGCGATATTTTCGACCATGTCTATTCAACCGTGAGACGTTTTCATCTCTCGATGTTCCAGACCCCTGCCGGCACAGACATAGCCCGGGCCAAATGACCGTGCGGCAAGCGCCTCTATGTCGCCCCTACCGCTGCTCCATGCTTTTTATCAGCAGTCTTTCCGACAATCAGGATACTGACTTCATACAACATATACATAGGCAGCGCCACGACCAATAATGTGAAGACATCAGAAGTGGGAGTTATGACAGCGGCGATCACCAGAATAATCACCACCGCATATCTGCGGTAATGTTTCATAAAATCCGCAGATAAGAAACCGAGTTTTGCAAACAGCCAGCACAAGACAGGGATCTCAAACACCAATCCCATGGACAATGACATGGTAAGCAAAGTGGTTATGTACGAATCAAGATTGATCATGTTTTCAACATCGCTGTCCACCTTATAAGTTCCGAGAAAACGGAACGTCAAAGGAAACACCAATAAATAGCTTGCCGCCACTCCTGTCAAGAACATCAGGTATCCGCTGCCAACTACTCTCGTCGCATATTTTCGCTCCTCGGCATATAACGCCGGGGACACAAAACGAAACAACTGATACAGGATATATGGCGACGCCAACAATATCCCTACGGCAAAGGCTACGCGCAGATGCAACATGAACTGCTGTGCGAGTCCGGTATTTATCAATCGTACGTCAAAGGACTCCGTTCCGGTCTGCGACAGCAAACCGCTTATTTCGCCAAGCCAACGATACGTTATGAAATTTGAGTTACGCGGCGCAAGGATTAATGCAAACACCTGATCCTTGAAACAAAAGGCCGCGACAGCGAAAACAACGGCGACGGCAAGGCATTTCAACAATGCCCCGCGCAATACATCCAGATGGTCCCAGAAAGATTCACATTCCTTCCCCTTGACCATCTTCACTCCTTTTCTTCCTTCCGGCTATCCTCACTCGGCTTGTTTGAATCTTCCTTCACTTCTTTCTCTATATCGTTCATTCCTTCCTTGAACGATTTCACACCTTTGCCGAGGCCCCTCATCATCTCCGGAATCTTTTTTCCTCCGAAAAACAACAACACCACCAAAGCTATCAACAGTATTTCAGGAAGGCCTATAGTCCCTAAGAAACACAATATATCTGTCGTCATAATTATCTATGCTTGATTTGAAAAATTCTGTTTTAATTGTTCCACATAACGGTCGATCCTGTGCAGTTCACCGGGGATATCAATCCGTTGCGGACAATGGGGGGCGCACTGGCCGCATCCTATGCAATGGCTTGCCTGACGCAGTTTAGGCACGCTGCGGTCGTAACCGACAAGAAATGCCCTGCGCGCCTCGCGATAATCGGGATCCCCGGTCCCCTGCGGGATATGGTCGTCGTTCACACACTTGTTGTAATGCAGCAATATCGCCGGAATGTCCAATCCATAAGGACAAGGCATGCAATACTTGCAGTTGTTGCACGGTATCGTATCCATGGCCACCATCTTGGCAGCCATTTCCTGAAGGAACTCCAATTCCTCCTCCTTCAAAGGCTTCAAAGGAGCGAAAGAACGCAAATTGTCCTGAAGGTGATCCATCTTTGTCATTCCGCTGAGCACAGTGTGCACTCCGGGATAAGTGCCGCAGAAACGGAACGCCCAGGAAGCCACGCTTTTCTCCGGTTCACGAATCTTCATAGCCTTCACCACAGAGTCAGGCACTGTGGCGAGACGGCCTCCCAACAACGGCTCCATTATCACCGCCGGAATATTCCGTGTATGAAGTTCATTGTACAGATACTCGGCATTCGTATTTCGTGGATTCGTCTCCTTCGCGTGCTTCCAGTCCAGATAATTCATCTGAATCTGCACAAAGTCCCATTTATACTCATCGTTTTTGGAAAGCAGATAATCAAAGACATCGATATCGCCATGATACGAAAATCCGAGATTGCGAATTCTACCGGCCTTGCGCTCCGCGAGCAGAAAATCAAGAATTCCGTTTTTTTCATAACGGTTCCGATATTCCTCCATACCGTTCTCCCCCATGCCGATGCCGTGCAGAAGCATATAGTCGATATAATCCGTCTGAAGCTCCTTCAATGAATTACGGTACATTTCAATCGAAGCCTCGCGTGTCTGCGACGCAGGAGCGAAGTTGGATAGCTTAGTGGCTATAAAATACTTGTCACGTGGATGTCGGCTCAGAGCGATGCCCGTGGCATGCTCCGACTGTCCTTTGCAATAGGCGGGCGATGTGTCAAAGTAATTCACACCGTGGGCTATGGCATAATCCACAAGTTCGTTTACCTGTTCCTGGTCTATTTCGTCCCCCTGCTCACGCGAAGACCTGCCGTCCATCGACGGCAACCGCATCATTCCGAATCCAAGCAACGACACTTTGTCTCCGGTTGTGGGACTTGTTCGATAAGTCATTTTATCAGTCGGCGGCTCGGCTGTTTCCGGATTGTCAGCCGTGGTATGTTTATTCGATCCGCATGCCGCAAGGCCTGCGGAAGCGCCCGCGAATCCAATTATTTTGAGGAAATCGCGACGTGTCATGGAATGTTTTGATATATCCGACATATTCATTTACTAATTAAGATCAGACTTCACCATGCACTGAATTACCCTCCACATATATAGCGCTGTAAGGACGAGCAGGACACAAATTCTCGCATGCGCCACAACCAATGCACCTCGAGGTGTTGACTGCGGGCACTTTCACCGATTCCGGATCAGCAGGATCGGAAGGAATCATCAGGATCGCGCCCGAGGGGCAATGCCGCGCGCAATTGCCGCACTCCACGCCGTCGGTCAACGGTATGCAGTTTTCCTTTACCCAGATGGCGTGGCCGATCTGGATAGCCGTTTTCTCAGCGCGCGTAACAGGAACTATCGCTCCGGAGGGACAAACCTCCGAACAACGCGTGCATTCGGGACGGCAATAGCCCCTTTCATATGAAGATTCCGGCTGCATAAGAGTCAACAATCCTGATGAAGGACGCAACACATCGTTGGGACATGCCGACACACATAACTGACATCCCGTGCAATGCTGCGCCATATGTTTAAGACTTATCGCGCCGGGAGGAACTATGGGTGTCTTGCGCGCCGGCACTTTCTTGTCAAGAATCACAGCCAGACCTCCGTCCACCTTTTTTGATTGTGCTTCGATCGCACCGGCCGCCACCACAGCGGCCCCTGCCGAAATGAAGGCACGACGTGACTCGTCGACTTTCTTTCCACTTTTCTTTGAGTCAATGTCTTTTCCCTGACTCCACCGCCATCCGTAACTGATCGCATTATGTGTACAGGTATCGATACAATCCATACATGCCACGCAACGACTGTAATCCACCCGATGATTCTTGCCGTCGATACATGACGATTTGCATTTTCGCGAACACAACCCGCACTCGACGCATTTATCCTTCTTGATCCGGATCCCCAACAACGACACACGCGACAACGCCCCCAACACAGTTCCCACAGGACAGATCGTGTTGCAATATGTGCGTCCGTTACGCCACGCCAAAACTGCGAGCGCAACAAAAGTAACGGCGGCTATAACGAAAGTTGGAATACTGCGGATCCACACTTCCTTTTCATAAAATGCATAACTGTCGTAATGTTCGGCGACTCCCGCCAAAAGATTATTGCCCCAATCGTATACTGGACCAAAAAGATTCCATACTATTCTGCCGTACGAACTGTAAGGCGCCAATAAAGCCACCACTGATCCCACTCCGGCTATCATGGCGATTATGAACACGACCAGCACACCGTAACGCAACCAGTTCTTGGCAGGAGAATAACTGAATCTGTATTTCTTTTTTTTGCGTCGGCCGCTTATCCAGGATATGCAGTCCTGCATTACCCCAAGCGGACATATAACCGAGCAATACACGCGGCCCAGCACCAACGTCAACGCCACAAGAACCGCGACGATGCCAAGATTCAGTGCCAGCAAAGCCGGAAGAAACTGTATGCGCGCCATCCATCCGAACCACATTCGAAAAAATCCGGACAGATCAAGAAACAGCAGTGTAATACCCACAACGAAAACAATCGCCAGTATTATTCTGATTCGCCTTAACATATAATTTGGGTTAGTTCAAAAAAGAATGGATTAGTCCTGATGCAAAATTAATTCAAATTATTGAATTGTCAAATATATAAATCACTGGAATAAATACCCAAAATACCGTTGGAGTATTCTAAATGAGGTTATGAACGTCCGGGCCTCGCTTACATACATAAAGCCCCTGAGGACAAAAGTCCGCAGGGGCCGATATCAGGTCAGTTCGTATTCCTTATTTATTTTCCAAGAAATGCACGGATCTTAGCTGTAACCGCCGGCACAGTATATCCGAATTTTTCCTCAAGCACTTTTGCGGGAGCCGAAGCGCCGAAGCGTTCCATACCAACCACATCGAATTTGCCGTGCATCACGGGCCACAAAGTGATCGGCAGTCCGCTGGTCAAACCGAACTGAGGCACGCCTTCCGGAATGACGCTGTCACGATAGCTCTTGTCCTGATCCAGGAAAAGGCCTACCGACGGTACTGATACCACCTGAGCCTTGACTCCGTCGGCGGCGAGTTCTTCCGCGGCATGGACAAGGAGGGCCACATCGCTGCCGTTGGCCACCAAAGTCACATCGGGTTTGCCGTCAACGTCTTTCACTACATAACCGCCCTTCTCTGCCTTCATGGCATCCTTGCGACGGTTCTCAGAAGGAAGATCCTCCAGATTCTGACGTGAGAAAATCAGAACAGAAGGACGATGCTTGGTTTCCATCGCCAGTTTGTAACATGCCACAGTTTCTGCCGAGTCACAGGGACGGAGAACCAAGACGGAACGCTCTCCCGCGAAATTGTGCACAAGCTCCATCAGACGGATCTGAGCTTCCTGTTCGATCGGTTCATGTGTCGGGCCGTCCTCTCCTACGCGGAATGAATCGTGAGTATAGATGAATTTGACGGGCAGTTTCATCAGGGCGGCCATACGGATAGCCGGTTTCATATAATCGCTGAACACGAAGAATGTGGCGCAGGCTCCGAACACTCCGCCATGGAGGGCGATACCGTTCATGATGCAGGCCATGGTGAGTTCGGCGACACCGCTCTGAAGGAACGCGCCGCTGAAATCGCCCTTGGTGAAGGCATGGGTTTTCTTCAGGAAGCCGTCGGTCTTGTCGCTGTTGGCAAGGTCGGCGCTCGACACTATCATAT
>USIY01000115.1 GCA_900554845.1 uncultured Bacteroidales bacterium
GGGTACATACACCCCGGCGGCATTGTTCTTAGGCTCCGTGGCGCCGCAAGCCATCATGACCAGCGCCACTCCTATCGGCAGAAACAATATTCTCTTCATAACATTAATCTTTGTCAAACATTCCCCGTATTTCTTTGTCGAAATCGGAATCAATCCGCTGTGTGGGATTGAATATATCGTCTCGCTTCGAATCTCTTGCGGATAAATTCATTGAGGATCCGGGTTGCCCATTGGCGAAAAAGTGTGGCACGCTTGCTGTTTACGCGATATCCCACACTAATAATGGCATCAAGGGAATAAAACGTCTGTTCCCGTTTCACCTGGCGATTTCCTTCCTGTTGAACTATTAAGTTTTTCTTAATAGTTGATTCCGGCAGCAACTCTTTTGTGTCATAAATATTTTTAAGATGCTGATTTATCGCTGGAATTGACACATCAAATAGTTGGGCCATGGCCTTCTGTGTGAGCCACAATGTCTCATTCTCCACATAAGCCTGTACTGTTCCAGAATTGTCCGGGAGATTGTATAAAATGAACTGTATTTCCTTAGCCATGGGATTAGTTTTTGAATTCCTCATCATACCCGCAAAATTAGCCAACCGGCGCCACATATGCAAACAAAACATCCCGGCGGTCGCTCTCGGCCGCCGGGATGTTCAATCTAAATCAGTTCTATTTTGCTTTTGGGTTCTGAATAGGCTTTATGGAGATGGCATATCCACCGCCGGGAGCTGCTTTCAAATGCAATTTGCTTTTCGAGGTGACAATCTTCTTCGTTATCCGGTAAGCCTGCCGATTAGTCAGATAATTCGCATCGGGAGCGTCAGCATATATCACAGCCTCATATTTCACTCTTGGATCCAGAAAATCGAGCGATACCGTCGACTCATGACCATGTTCTGAAGCTGTACAACCCACAAACCAATTGTCAGAGCCTTTTGCTTTACGCGCCACAACGATGTATCGTCCCGGCTCCGCTTCGAGATAGCGGCTTTCGTCCCAGTCCACTGCCACATCCTTGATGAACTGGAAGGCGTCCATATAGCGCTCGTAGTGCTCCGGATAATCGGCTGCCATCTGCAACGGGCTGTACATAGTGACGTACAACGCCAGCTGACGGGCAAGAGTGGAGTTGAAGTGTCCCGCTGAATTGGGATTTATCTCTTTCATGTCGAGCACAAAGATTCCCGGAGTATAATCCATAGGACCTCCCTGCAGACGGGTGAAAGGAAGCACAGTGGTATGGCTCGGCTTATTGCCGGCGAATGACTCGTACTCCGTGCCGCGGGCACTCTCGTTGCCGATGAGATTCGGATAAGTGCGGGCCAGTCCAGTGGGTCGTGTCGCCTCATGGGCGTTGACCATGATCTTATGCTTGGCGGCTTCGGTCACGGCATACAGATAATGGTTGTTGAGCCATTGTCCGTAATGGTGTTCGCCGCGAGGCATTACATTGCCGACATATCCCGACTTGACGGCATTGTAGCCATATTTGTCCATCAGATCGTAGGCCGCCTGCATGTGGCGCTCATAATTGCGCGTCGCTCCGGACGTCTCATGATGCATCATCAGACGAATCCCCTTGGAATGAGCGTAATCGTTAAGATACTTGATGTCGAAATCGGGATAGGGGGTGACAAAGTCGAACACGTAGTCCTTGGAATGACCGAACCAGTCCTCCCATCCGATATTCCAGCCTTCCACCAGAACCTGGTCGAAACCATGCTCGGCGGCAAAGTCTATATACCGTTTCACGTTTTCGGTGTTCGCCGGATGCTGACCGTGCGGTTTGGTTTTGGCATAGTCCAGCTCATCGAGCTTCACCGATGGCAGGTCGAATGTGTACGACCATTGCTTGCCGCCACCTATCATCTCCCACCATACACCTATATATTTCACAGGTTTGATCCAGGATGTGTCTTCATAAGCACAAGGATCGTTGAGATTGTATATAAGATTGGAAGAAAGCATGTCGCGGGCATCATCGCTGATAATCAACGTACGCCATGGAGACTTGCATGGAGCCTGCAGATGGCCTTTGTTGCCCTGAGCGTCGGGAGTGAGCCAGGATTCGAACACCATACTCTTGTCGTCAAGGTCAAGATGCATGGTGGAATAGTCGATCAGCGCCGCCTCGTGAATGTTGATGTACACACCGTCATCGGTCTTTAGCTGGATCGAGGTCTGTACCCCGGTAGGGGAGAACAGCGTCTGAGAGGCATTCGAGGATATCGACTCGTCCATGCGGTCCCGTATTTCGGAGAGCCGTGACTCGGTATAGTCATACTCTTGCGTGTCGTAATCGCCGGCTATCCACCATGCCATGTGGTCGCCTGTCATCGCGAACTGGCTGTGTTCATCCTTAATGGTGAAATACACGAGATTAGGCTGTGTGGGAAACTCATATCTGAACCCTACTCCGTCGTCATAGACGCGGAAACGTATGTCCATAAGTCTGTCGGTGCTACGCTGGCGGAGATGCGCCAGCAATTCACGGTAATTGTTGCGTATATGGCTGTTCTCTCCCCATACAGGTTTCCAGGTCTCGTCAAACGAGAGCGTGTCGGTGCCGACGATCTCAAAATCCGACATCAGCGACGGTGCATCCGCAAGCTCGAGTCCGAGTCCGGAAGCCATTACGACCGGCTTGTCTTTATAATCCACCTTGTACTCCGGCCGTCCGTCGGACTGAAGACCGAAATCCAAAGATATCACGCCCGAAGGTGACGATACGGAGGTGACGAGGGCCGACGCCGGAACACCGGAAACGGCAATAAAGGCAAATATCAGATTGTATTTGAAAAAATTCATACTTGTGTCAAAATTATTCTATTACAATCATATCCCAGTATTTAAGCGAGGGGACGGTGAATTCCAGCACCCCGCCGGACAACTTGAAAGGAAGTTCCACCACTGCTCCGCCATGTGTATCGGGGGAGGCCATCCAGACATTCTTCACAGAGCCGTCGATCTTCATGGAAACCGGAAAATCTTTCTTCAGCAACGGTTCCACGCGGGAGGCGTTCAGATCGCGCCACGACATGTCGTCAGTGTTGAGGAAGTTAAGAAGATGCAGTATGGTCTTGCCGTTGACCTTACGGGCATAGGTGGTTACGGTGCGGGCTTTCGGCGGCCAAGCCTGAAATTTTACTCTCTTCGTTGCGTCGGTGCAGTTCAACGACACTTCGGTCTCTGAATCCGTACCTGTGCCACGCAACAGATTCTGATAGGCCGTCATGAAGTCGTAATAACGGATCATGGCGGTGCGCAGATCATCGTTCATGGCCAAAGGAGAGGCCGGAAAATATTCTCGCGACAGCATATGGTCGCCCAGCTCAAGATGCGAGCCTCCCAACGCCATCATGATGGCGTCAGCCATGATGACTCCGGGATTGTTGAAATATCCCTGATGCTTGTCGGCGTAGTCATAGTTCATATATGCCGCGAACACGGTGGCGAGCGTGCCTCCGCTGTAAGCGTCGTTGGCCTTGATAACTTTATGTAGGTCATCGAACGATGCCTCGTCGCCCCAGAGCTCGTTGTAACAGAAATCAACTTTGCCTGAACCCGCTATCTGAGACGCTCCGTAACTGCTCACGCTGTTCATCACAAGGCGTTTGTCGGGATGACGGTTCTTCATTGCGTCGATAAACGAACGGTAACCCGCCGGAAGGTTGACGGTCTTGCCGTTGTAGTCATACAGAGTTCCGCGGTTGCCCAGCTGATCGATTTGGTATCCGTCGAAATCAAGTGAGGCATATACGTCGTCATTTCGCTTCCCTATGTAATCCTGCCATCCCGCGTTCGACGGGTTCACAAGATATATGTCGCTTTTCCAGGATGAAGGAAGCTGATGGAAGTCGCGGTTGCTTCGGGTGGCGTCCTTGTAAAGGAACCAGGTCTCGCTTACTCCGTCGGCCACGGCGTCGTCGAGGACCCCGAAGCACAGGTTGTAGAATATCGACTTCATGCCGAGCGAATGCTGGACATCGATATAGCGGCGCACCACATCTGTCGAGACCTCGCGGTTTGCGATATCTGTATATGTGTCAAGCAGCGCTCCGGGCATTCCCCCCAAAGGCCAATGATGCTTGTAGTGCCAGTCCTGGAACTGTACGCCGTTGATATGGCAGCGGTTCAGGAAATCCATCTCGGCCTCGATCACTCCGGAGGCGAGCTTGGATCGGTCGAACGTCGCAACAAAGCCGTAACGAGGGAAACGTTTCCAATCGCTGGATACGTCAACGGCTATGGTGCCGTGTATAGTCTCGGAACCCTCGCCGGACTTATAAATCTCAACCATATATCCTGTAAAATCTTCACCTGGAGCGGTCCACTCCCAAGATTTGCCGGAGCCGTCTGTCTCGGCTATTGTCTTCATTCCTTGCCTGTAGCGGATTTTATATCCGTCTACTGGCGCGGAAGCGGTGAATTTCACCGTCTGGCCGGGAGTATATACTGCTCTGTCGGTGGAAAGATCAATGTCGAGGCTGGAATTTATTGCCGTCACTTTGTCGACATTGGTACCGGGATCCTCGCCCCCGGGTTTGTCACCGGGATTGTCGGGGCTGTTGCCGCCGCAGGCCATAAAGGCCAGCGGCAGCACGAGTGTGATTAGTGTGTTAAACATCGTTTTCATCAGTCTTTCGCTATTGTTATTTCCTCAAGCAACTGGTTGAGGGTTATGGTATAGTTCCCTGCTTGCGAGATCACCCATTTGCGGTCCACGTCACCGATGGAGATATCACGGTATTCTCCGGCGAGAGTATCGTCGCTCTTGTCGATGAAAATCGTTTTCTCCACGGTGCCTGTGGGTGACGCGTTCTCTGAGGAAGCCATGAACCACGCTCCGTTCCAGTCGCTCTGCAGGTCGGCCGAGAATTTCAGCTCTCCCTCGGATAGATATCCTGTCCATGTGAAGATATCGGGATCGGACGGATCCACGGTCATGGGAGTTCCCTGTCCCAGGTCCCAGCCGCCGGGAGTGGCGCTTCCTATTAGATACATTTCAGTGTAGGGCGTGAACGGACGCATTATCATGCGTTCTTTGCCGGGACGTATGTCAAGACAGATTTTATATGCCATATTGGCTTCCGAGGCGTCCAGATACCACTTGTTGTCAGGATCGAATCCCTTGATGAACTCCACACCTTCCGAGGTATACGGAGCATTCTCGGATGTGGCCTTGTACATATTCTCCCAGCTTCCTTGGGCAGTTCCGAACTTGAATTGGCCGCCCGCGGGGAAGAAGACGCCCTTGCGGAACAGGAAACTGTCGAGAGGATCCTGCGACATAAGCAAGAAGTTCCATTCAGTGACATCGCCTACAAAATATATGTTGTCGTACGGGGCTGTGATTCCCTCCACCGGGGTAACGGTTATAGATAGATCAAGCAAATTCGCGTCCACCTTGTAAGCATGTGCTTCCGTAATCTGGAATTTCAGGTCCGGCTGATCATCCTCATCGCGATAAACGAGTCCTCCCTGTCCATTATTATTATACGAAGGAAGGAAATCGCCCAATCGGGTGATAAATTTGAATTCACCGGGACGAAGGTTGCCTGTCCAAGAGAAAACACCGTTGTCAAGGCGCGCCATTTCGGTGGCGTTGTCAGCGCTCCAACCGTTGGGCGTCGCATCGCCTATGAGGAAAAGAGTTTCGGACACCGGTTTGTACGGAGTGGCCGTGAACCGTACTGAAGAGGACTGTAAGTCGTCGGAGAGACCGGCTACGGTCGCCGTTACAGTCGCGTCGATCACAAGTGGCGATCCCGGCTGAGCGCCAAGGCGGTCCAGCAGAATCTTATTCAGTTCCTCGTTGGAGGGTTTCCAGTCATAGCTCTGCACGGCGTCCTGCTTGATGTACACAGCCTCATCGGCCGACGCCCCTTTGCGCAACAGACTGAGATTGTAGGTGATGCGTCCTCCGGTGCCATGATTTGTACCCGTGGTCCAGCTGAGGGCTATGGCTTGGGAAGCATGGGTCTTCTCCGCGAGTGTCACGGCCTCGGCCGATGCCGAGAGGGCAAGAGGCTCCTCTCCCTTGTCAAGATCCATATAGTCGTTGTCGGTGCACCCTTGCAGCAACGGCAGCGCGCACAATACGGCTATTGTCTTCGCAAGTTTCTTTATATTTGGTGTCATTGGTTTCTAATTTTATCGGTTTACAATCTGGTTTTCTCCTTGTGCGGATCAGTATCCGGGGTTCTGAGTCATAAGAGGATTGGAGTCCATTTCCGTCTGGGGAATAGGGAAGAGCAGTCTCTCTTTGGTCACGTTGGTCTTGCCGATCGAACGCAGGAAACGCAGAGCGTATTCACCGTTCTGGATACGTATCATGTCGAACCAACGGTGTCCCTCGAAAGCTAATTCCATACGGCGTTCGTGTATGATTTTCTCACGCATCTGGTCCTTGCTGAGTCCTGACGGCACATCGGGGAGTCCGGCGCGGGCACGCACTATATTAAGAGGTGCGGCGGCCTGCGAGGTCTGTCCCAGTTCGTTAAGGGCCTCAGCCTGCATCAGCAGCACTCCGGCATAGCGGTAAACCACAAAATTCGCGGGAGACGTGTTGTATTCAGGAGAGACGCTCTTGGGGACGAGGAATTTCCGTACATTATATCCGGTGTTCGACCATGAGCTTCGGTACTCGGTGCCGTCGAAGTCCGGACATCCTGCATAGAAGACGGTCACATCCTTGCGAAGATCTCCATCCTCATACTGCGACATGAATTCCTCGGTGGGGAGGTTCCATCCGTAGCTGCCGGCCACAAGATTGGAATTGCGCGGACCCATGAATGTGGAGAGCCATGACGACTGGGGTGTGTTTCCCCAGAAATCGTATTCGGTGCTTCCTGAATACTGCACCTCGAAAATCGACTCCGGGCCGTTATCGACAAGGGCGTTGAAATTGTCGGCGTAGGAGCATGCGTTCAGATTGTAACCCAGCGACGTGATCTCGTTGCATATGTTCACCACTTCGCTGTATAGCTATTGGTTGGAGGGGGCGAGTGTAAGATATATGTCGGCCAGCATATAGAG
>USIY01000116.1 GCA_900554845.1 uncultured Bacteroidales bacterium
ATGTGCTTACCGGTATAATAGCCTCTTTCCTGAGCCAGGGATACAATCCTGAATATGCGGCTATTTTCGGCGTTTATATACATGGACGTGCCGGGGACATGGCAGCCGCCGAACTCGGAGAGTTCGGAATGACGGCAACTGATATCATCCGTTACGTAGGTCGTGTGATCCATGATATTTTTGAATCCAGAAAATAGAAGAAGATTATGAATAAGTTAATGACATGCATATTGCTGGTCTTTGCCGTTGCAGGCGCTTCGGCGCAGCAGACGCGGATTCTGACCGCTGACAAGCATAATGAATATGGACTGGTGTACACGCTTCCTACCACTGCTTTGCGAATAGAAGTGACGGCACAGCGCACACTGGAACTGGCGGGGCCTTATTGGCAGTATGCCAAGAAATATATCGGGACGGACAATGTGATCCGTCAGGATGCGGAGAAATGGACGATACTCGATGTGAAGGTGTCGCCTTATGGAGTGGCTGATCGTGAGACGCAGTATCTTATGCAATTGAAGCCTGGCGCAACGACTTACATCGCCGTGGGCGATGACGATATGCTGCTGGCTATAAATAAGGAGGTTGAGAATGGTCAGGCCAATACCGCTCGAAGCGAAGGCGCGATGAAAGAAGCCCCCGATATGAAAGAGTATCTGCAGTATGTTAACGAAGACTTCGTGTCGTCGCAGTCATCGGCCAAACAGGCGCAGAACCTTGCCGCCAACATGATGGAGGTGCGTGACGCTAAAGTATCCTTGACGCGGGGTACTGCCGATGCCATGCCTACTGACGGCAGACAGCTGGAATTGATGCTGGCTTCGCTCCGTCATCAGGAAGAAGCTTTCAGCGCGGCCTTCACAGGTATTGTCCAGCGTGATACAATAACTCGTGTTTACACATATGTCCCCGGTGCTGACAGCAGAGCCGTATTGTTCCGTATGAGCGATTTCGCGGGATTCGTGGATCCCGACGATTATGCGGGGGATCCTGTTTATATCAATGTGTCAGATATCAAAAGATCCGATATGCCTGTTAACGACAAAGGGGAGGAAAAGAAATTGCCAAAGGATGCGGTGATGTATAGAATTCCAGGAAGTGCGGATATATCCGTTACCTTTAAGGGTCGGAACCTTTGGAGCGACACATGTGAATTTTCGCAATACGGTGTGAATTTTGGATTGCAGCCGAGTCTGTTTTCAGACAAGAAAGCTAAATCCTATGCCGTCTTTGACGCGGCTACAGGAGCCCTTAAGGAAATAGGGGAGGTCAGCGAGTGATATGCCGTCGAATTTTCTGACGCTGGCGCAGTATCAGCGGATGGTGGGCAACACCGTGCGTATGAATCCCGATCTGCAGTGCGCTTGGGTTATGGCCGAACTTAGCGATGTCCGACTGGCAGGGGGACATTGTTATATGGAACTTCTGGAGAAAGACGAACGCGGAGGAATGCGTGCGAGAATGCGTGCCATGATATGGCGCAGTACTTTCGAGCCGTTACGCCGAAAGTTCCTGGCGGCGACCAACCGGGATATCCAGAGCGGCATGAAGGTCCTGGTGTGCGGATCCGCCAACTATCATGAAGTATACGGATTAAGTTTCGTAATATCCGACATAGATCCCAGCTATACTCTCGGCGATATGGAACGTCTGAGACGTGAAATTCTCAGCCGACTTTTACGCGAGGGCCTGCTCGATATGAATAAAAGTCTTTCTGTGCCGGTCACTCCTCAGCGGATTGCCGTAGTGTCGGCGGAGGGAGCAGCCGGATACGGCGATTTTATGAATCAACTGCAGTCCAATCAGCAAGGATTCGTTGTTTATCCCATGTTGTTTAAGGCCGTAATGCAGGGCGACCGCACTGTGCCCTCCGTAATGGAGGCTTTGGACTGGGTGGAGAATTTCAAACAGTTCTTTGACTGCGTGGTGATAATACGCGGAGGAGGGTCCACCACCGATCTTAATTCCTTTGACAATTATGACCTTGCCGCGCGTGTCTGCAGTTTCCCGTTGCCTGTGGTGGTTGGTATCGGTCATGAACGCGACCGCACTGTGCTTGATGAACTTGCCTGTGTACGTTGTAAGACTCCTACGGCCTGCGCCGCCTGGATTTTGGAAAGACTTGACGCCGCTTATTCCCGAGTGGTCGACGATTGTGCGCGGATAGGCCGTTATGTCTCGGAAGCTATGCGTGGCGAACATCTCCGGCTGGGTCAGACCGAAGGCTCGTTGCCGGGAATTGTGGCACGGCGGACAATGCGGGAGAGACTGGATCTTCAAAAATTGTCCTCCAGAATATCGAGCGCTTTGCAAGGAAAAACTTCGAACGGCCGTATGCGAGTTGAGTTGCTGGCCAACAAAATCATCAATGCGTCGGCTGCCAAAATTCGTGACGGACAGCTCAGGACGGAGCGTCTTGAAGGAATGTTGAGAGTGTTAAGCCCGGAGAATACGTTGAAACGTGGTTACAGTATAACACGTATCAACGGTCATGCCGTCAGTTCCGCTGAAACGCTTAACCCCGGGGACATTATAGAAACGACCCTTCTGAACGGCAGCCTCACATCAACAATAAAAACGATTGACAATAGACAATTCCGATAAAATGGAAGATCATAAAGACATGAAATACAGCCAGGCTATGGCGGAACTCGAGACGATAGTCGCGAAGATGGAGTCCAACCAGTGTGATATAGACAACCTGTCGCAATATACCACCCGCGCGCTGGAATTGCTCAAATTCTGCAAGGAACGTCTGTTCAAGGTGGATGAAGAGGTGGCCAAATGCCTTGAGGCATTGAAGGATACTATGGAGGGACAGTAAAATGGTGAAGGACATGGAGGAAATCGCGAAGATTCTGGGACTCCCGGAACCTTCGGTCAATTCACGGATAGACACCTTGCTGACGGATTCTCGTGAATTGGAAAATCCTGCGGGCACACTTTTTTTTGCCATAGCGACACGTGGCAATGACGGCCATCGTTACATAGGGGAACTGTACCGCATGGGCGTTCGAAATTTTGTGGTGACCCATATCCCGGAGGAGATGGAGACCGCTGCGGATGCCAATTTTATGGTTGTGCCTGATGTTGTCAAGGCATTGCAGCTCATATCCCGAAGGTCCCCGTCATTCGGAGGACATATCCTTTCCATTACCGGTTCGCGAGGTAAGACTACTCTGAAAGAATGGATTTACCAGTTGATGGAGCCTCTGGGTGATATCTCGCGCAGTCCTCGCAGCTATAATTCCCAGATAGGCGTCCCGTTGTCGATGTGGGGACTCGATGACAATGCTCGTCTCGGGATAATTGAAGCCGGGATTTCGCATAAGGGAGAAATGAAGGCGTTGGCGGAGACCATTTGTCCCGATACGGTAATAATAACCAATATCGGATCCGCTCACAGTGACGGTTTTGAAGGCGATGAAGAGAAGACTGCAGAGAAAGCGCTGTTGGCTTCAATGCCCGGCACCAAGACCGTCATCACGTGTCACGATGTCAGAATGGTGACCGAGGCTGTTTCCCGGGTTGCTCCTCAGGCCAGAATAGTGACATGGTCGTATGTCGCTCCTGAGGCCGACTTATTACTTTCTGTGACTGAGAGAAGAGAGGAAGAGGCCGATTTGTCATATACATATAAAGGATCTACGTATTGGTTGACGGCCCCTCTGAAGAGTGAAGCTGACTTTGAGAACGCTGCCAACGCTTTGGCGTTTATGTTGGAGAGCGGCATAAGTCCGGATGTGATAAAGGAAAGGTTCAAAGATCTGCACCGTTTGGGAACTCGCTTGAATGTGAGCGAGGGTGTAAACGGTTGCGTTCTGATTCATGATCAGTACACATCCGACTTCTCATCCCTGAGACCTGCGTTGCATTTTGCCCGTCGACGCCAGACTCCCGGCAGCGGGTTGACGTTGATTTTAAGCGATCTGCATCATGAAACGGCTGACGCCGATATATTGTATTCCAGAATCGCAGAATTGGTGAAACGTGCGGACGTATCGCGCTTCATAGGTGTGGGCCCGCAATTATGCGCTCACCGAGGTCTTTTCGATGCCGCTTCCGATTTCTACAATAATGTGGACGACATGCTTGCGGCATTGTCGGCCTCGGATTTCAATAACGAGACCATTCTGATTAAAGGTTCGCCGGAAGCGTGTTTCGACGATGTGGAGGAGATGCTTGAGGCGCGTAGACATGAGACTGTTCTTGAAGTGAACCTTGATTCAATAGTCTCGAATTTCAATTATTACCGCCGTATGTTGCCTGGTGGGACAGGAATAGTGTGCATGGTCAAGGCAGCGGGATATGGTGCCGGAAGTTACGAGATAGCCAAGACTCTTCAGGACGCTGGCGCGGCGTATCTTGCCGTAGCGGTATTGGACGAAGGCGTTGAATTGCGCGACAAAGGTATTGTCATGCCCATCATGGTGATGAATCCCCGAGTAGCCAACTACAAGGCAATGTTCGCGAACCGTCTTGAACCGGAAATATATTCACGGGCAATGCTTGAGGATGTGATTCGCGAGGCCAGAAAGAATGGGGTAAAGCATTATCCCATTCACATAAAGCTGGATACGGGAATGCATCGTATGGGTTTCCTGGGGGAGGAGCTTCCGCAGCTCATGGAAACAGTCAATGCATACGAAGAGGTAAGCGTTCGCAGCGTATTCTCCCACTTGGCCACAGCCGACTGTCTGGATCAGGATGAATATACCGAATTGCAGCTGCGACGCTTTCAGGAATGGTCGCAATATATAGTGGATCACTCGGACCATAAGGTGCTGCGTCATGTGCTGAATACAGCGGGAATGCGCCGATACCCCGGGTTCCACTATGATATGGCACGACTGGGAATTGGATTATATGGCGTGAGTCCCGTGTCCATACCTGGCGACAAGCCTTTGGCTGTGGTCTCGACTTTGCGCACTGTCATCATAGCCGTGCGCGATTTGAAAGCCGGCGAAACAGTAGGATACGGACGACGCGGCGTTCTGGAGCGAGATTCTACGATTGCGACGATTGCAATAGGCTATGCGGATGGAATGAACCGGCATTTTGGTTGCGGTGCAGTTAAGGTAATTGTGAACGGACACGAGGCTCCCACCGTGGGCAACATCTGCATGGACGCATGTATGATCGATGTCACCGGCATCGATTGCAAACCTGGCGACGCTGTGGAAATATTCGGGAGGCAGGCGCCTGTGGAGCGTCTTGCCGCAACGCTCGACACCATTCCGTATGAAATCCTTACGTCAGTATCGCCACGGGTCAAAAGAGTTTACTATCGCGAATGAGCGGAGGATATTGTTTGAATTATTAAGCCAAAGCGTCCCCGGAAACAGAAAATTCCGGGGACGCTTTGTATAGTGTGGTTTAGTATGGTCTTAAAATAAAAAACAGACGCATATCACTACGCATCTGATTTCCGACTAATCTCAAATCACTTTGAAATTTCGCCGTGGGTCCTAATTCTAAAATAACTATTAATCCATAACTTTACTAATGCAACAATAAATTGTCAATGAAACGATATCTTTCACTGGACTCATGTCCAACACTAACGCTTTAAAAGTATGATAAGTCCTGGAACCGTCCTCTGACGCTTGCCAGGAGAGAAATCTTTTTAATAAGAGAAGCAATCTCCTTGGCTCCTTTCAAGAACCGATGCAAAATTAATCAACATTTATGACCTGTACAATATTATCGAGTGCAATTTTTAACACTTATATTAACTTGAATAATTTTATTATGTTAAAATTGCTAAAAATAGGCCAATATGGGACAATAGTTGCCAAAATGTGATATTTAATATTGAAGGAATTATTTCTTGTTGTATGCATTTATAGCAGTTTTCAACCAAGGAATATTCATTTCGCAGGGCATGTCGGCAGCTCGCTCAATGGACACCGGCACCACGGAAATCATTCCGTGAGAGAGTGCCCACTCATCGGTCTTGTCGTTGTCTGGTTCAAGATTCTCATATACTCCTGTCAGCCAATAAAACGCTCTCCCATGTGGGTCGATGTACTTTTGATATTCATCGTTCCAGTGGCCTTTGCAAGGAACGCAGAGCCGCATCTCAGCGGGTGTGCCGTTGATATTGGGGACATTGACGTTAAGACATACGCCTTCCGGCAGTCCGTGGGCCAGAACGGCACGCGCAAGAATGTCTATGGCCTTGAGGCACGGTGTGAAATCGGCACGAGGGGAGTGGTCGGTCAGTGAAAAACCTATGGAGGGCAATCCGAACGCACAACCTTCCATGGCGGCTCCCATTGTTCCGGAATAAAGAACGTTTACCGCTGAATTGGATCCGTGGTTGATGCCTGTAACCACCAGATCGGGACGTCTTTCCACTATATGATGCATTGCAAGTTTTATGCAGTCCACAGGAGTGCCGGACACAGAGTACATTTTGGCTCCGTTGTAATCCGGATGTTCCGTGACGCGAAGGGGGTCGGTGACGGTAATTGCCATCGATTGCCCTGACCGGGGTTCATCGGGACATACCGCGACAACATCTCCGTATTGCAGAAGACGGTCTATCAGCACGTGCACTCCGTTGGCAAGGTAACCGTCGTCGTTGGATACCAATATTAGAGGTCGTTTATCCATAATAATATAAATTCTGTTTCAGTTGAACAATCAGAACGGGAGTGAGGTTTTACGTTTCAGATATCGGGCAACAATCGCCGATTTGCCGGTGCCGGGGAGACTCTCCAAGATGTCGTGTTCCGGAAAATCTGTGTAATTCTTCCGCAAGCGTCTGAAATCGTGATGAGCCTTGAGGATGGCGCGGGCATTAGGGAAATCAAGCTTCATCAGATTCATGCCGAAAGCGAGTGTGTCGGCCAGTCTGCGTTTGAACAATAGCTTTTTGCCCCCCTTACGGGTCATGTTTTTGTGTATCAGCAACAAATTGTTGCGAAAATTAAGGTAAGTCTTTTTCGGGTTTCCCTGATTGAGACTTGCCCCTCCCATATGGAAGACAACGGAGTCGGAAATGGCGCAACAACGG
>USIY01000117.1 GCA_900554845.1 uncultured Bacteroidales bacterium
GTATAAGAGACAGATATAGTATAAGAGCATAGCCCATAGATTTGTATGTTTTCGCGATTAATTGTAATTTTGCGGTATGGGACCAGGAGAATTTGACATACGCGAGGAGAGCGGACGCCCGCAGGGCGTGGAAACGGACATAGAGAGGGCGTTGCGTCCGTTGCGGTTCGACGATTTTACCGGCCAGACCGGCATCATCGAGAACCTGCGGGTATTTGTCCAGGCCGCCAAGATGCGTGGCGAAAGTCTGGACCACACTTTACTCCACGGGCCTCCCGGACTGGGGAAGACCACGCTCTCCAATATCATAGCCAACGAGCTGGGGGTGGGATTCAAGACTACGTCGGGGCCGGTGCTTGACAAACCTGGCGACCTTGCCGGAATCCTTATGTCGCTGGAGCCGCACGACGTCCTGTTCATAGACGAGATTCACCGTCTGCATCCCGTGGTGGAGGAATATCTCTACTCGGCGATGGAGGATTTCCGCATAGACATCCTTCTCGACAAAGGTCCCGGCGCCAAGAGCGTGCAGCTGCAGATCTCCCCTTTCACTTTGGTAGGAGCCACCACGCGCAGCGGGAATCTGACCGCCCCGTTGCGCGCCCGTTTCGGAATTCAGTGCCATCTGGAGTATTACGACCATGAATTGCTCCGCGGCATTGTGGAACGTTCGGCTCGGCTGTTGAAGACAGGCATTGATCCGGAGGCGGCCACTGAAATAGCCATGCGCAGCCGAGGCACGCCCCGTGTCGCCAATTCCCTGCTGCGCCGGGTTCGCGATTTCGCCATGGTAAAAGGAACCGGAAACATTGACCTCCCTATCGCCAGGCACGCCCTCGAAGCACTCCATATCGACCGTTACGGTCTGGATGAAATCGACAATAAGATTCTTCTCACCATCATCGACAAGTTCAAGGGTGGACCCGTCGGCCTGAACACTATCGCGACGGCGATAGGAGAAGATCCCGGCACCATCGAGGAAGTCTACGAACCTTTCCTTATAAAAGAGGGATTCATGCAGCGCACCCCCCGGGGACGCGAAGTGACCGACCTCGCCTACAGACATCTGGGCCGTCCACGCCACTCAGTGCAGGGCGGTCTGTTCGAGGACCAACAATAACAATAATGGCAGGTATAAAATCCTTGGCTAAGGAAACGGCCGTCTATGGCCTTTCCAGCATCATCGGCCGGTTTTTGAACTGGTGTCTGGTGCCGCTTTACGTATATGTGTTCCCGACGGACGAATACGGTATCGTAAGCTACCTGTATTCTTTCACCGCGGTGGCGCTGGTGATTCTGAACTACGGAATGGAGACGGGATTCTTCCGCTTCGCCAACAGCTCTGAGGATCCGGAGAAAGTCTACACCACGTCGCTGGTTTCGGTAGGGACCACATCGTTGATATTCATGGTGTTGCTCACCGCTCTGATCCATCCCGTGGCCAACGCCATGCTCTTGCCCGACAACTGGACATTCGTATGGATGCTGGGCATGATAGTGGCGGTGGACGCATTCTCCAACATTCCTTTCGCCTATCTCAGATTCAAGAAGAAGGCGTTCCGTTTCGCGGGAATAAAGCTGCTGAACGTAGGATTGACAATAGCGCTGAACCTTCTGTTCATCCTGGCGTGTCCGGCGTTGATGAAATCTGTGCCGTGGCTGGTGTCGTGGTTCTACTCCCCTCTGGGCGGAGAGTCCTTCGGCATCGGATGGATATTCGTGGCCAACATGATAGCCACGCTTGTGGTGCTTCTTTGCCTCCTGCCGGAATTGACGGGAAGAAAAATCCGCTTCGACAAGGGGCTTCTGAAAAAGATGCTGAAATATTCCTGGCCGTTGCTGATCTTAGGCGTGGCGGGCATCCTGAGCCAGAACATGGGCCAGATCATCATTCCATATTTATTTATGGGACATGAGGAAGAAGCCCGTTCGATGGTGGGAATCTATGGCGCTAATATAAAGATAGCCATCGTGATGGTGATGTTCACGCAGGCGTTCCGCTACGCCTACGAGCCGTTTATCTTCGCGCAGGCCAAAGGAGAAGGCGAGACAAAACTCAAGGCATATGCCGACGCCATGAAATTCTTCGTGGTATTCGGGCTGTTCATATTCCTGGGCGTCATGTTTTTCCTTCCGGTCATCAAGTACTTTGTGTCAGCGGCTTACTGGGCCGGACTCCAGGTGGTGCCGATCATGATGATCGCCGAACTTTGTTTCGGGGTCTTCTTCAATCTGTCGGTATGGTATAAAGTCTCGGACCGCACGCAGTGGGGTATGTATATGTCGCTGATATGTTTTGTAGTGATGCTGCTGATGAACCTGTGGCTTGTACCGGCCATCGGCATTCCGGACGGATATATCGGGTCCGCCTACGCCGCGCTGACGGCTTATGCGGCGGTGATGGTGATAAGTTACTTCGTGGGACGCCATTACTATCCCATACCGTATGAACTGAGCCGCATGGGTCTCTATACTCTGCTGGCGCTGGCTCTTTATGCCGGGGGAATGTTCATAGAGGGTGTGTTCGCGCCGTGGCTCGTGTACACTACGCGCATGTTGATGCTCGTGGTCTATCTGGGTGTGGTCTGCAATTTCGAGGATGTTCCCAAGATAAGTCCGCTCCTGCACCGACTGACCCGCAGAAGATAACCCTACGGCCCGCACGCCCGATACGTCGCGTCTCGCCAACTATTTGGTAGTTTGCGAAAAAAGTTGTAATTTTGCAGTTGCTATTTGCACCATGGCCGCATCGTGCACCCGCATGTTGCGCACAAGGGATTCGTAAGCCTCTGTAGTTCAACGGATAGAATAGGAGTTTCCTAAACTCTAGATAGGGGTTCGATTCCCCTCGGAGGTACTTTAGATAAAAAGGATATAGAACCAACAGTCACAAAACAGTGGGAAAGTTTACCGCATATAAAGTGGATCTTGCCGGAAAGCCCGACGGGCATTACGAGCAGGATTTCGAGATAGGGAAAGAGTTCTTCGAGAACATGGAGAACCATGATATCCTTTCGTCCGACATTCATGTCCACATGGACATGGACAAGCGCAACGACGCCTATTACTGCGAGTTCCACTGCAAGGGGATGCTTCAGATACCCTGCGACCGCTGTCTGGATCCGATGGAGCATGAAGTTGACACCACCTACCGCGTGACCGTGAAATACGGCGACAATTACGACGACGGCGCCGACAACCTGCTGGTGATCCCTTACAGCAACAAGTATCTCAACGTGGCGTACATGTTGTACGACACGATTCTGCTGACCATCCCTATCCGTCATGTCCATCCTCAGGGGAAGTGCAACCGCGCCATGCTGGAGGCGCTCCGCAAGCACCGCGGATCGGGAGCGGACGACGAAGAGGTGGACGATATCCAGGAGGAGGCCCGCGAGGAAGCCGTCTCCGACATGATGGAGAATGACGATTGATTATCCGAAAAGAAAACAAACAAATAAATATAGAATAAGAAAATGGCACATCCTAAACGCAGACAATCGCATACCCGCACTGCCAAACGTCGCACACACGACAAGGCGTTGATACCCACAATCGCACTGTGTCCCAACTGCGGCGCATGGCATGTTTACCACACCGTATGCCCGGAATGCGGCTACTACCGCGGCCGTGTGGTGATTGAGAAATAAGACCCCTGAAACAAAACATGACACACGCAAAAATCAGCGGCATCGCATCATACGTGCCTCAGGATATCCTCGACAACGAAATGCTGTCGAAGATGGTGGATACTAACGACGAGTGGATCACCACCCGCGTGGGAATCAAGGAGCGCCGTATACTAAAGGATGAGACCAAAGGCTCCAGCTATATGGGCGTTCAAGCCGTCAATAAGCTGCTGGCAGAGTATGGAGTAGCTCCCGAGGAAATAGAGCTGTTGATATGCGCCACCTCCAACCCTGATTACCGTTTTCCCTCCACAGCGTCGATCATCATCCATGATTGCGGGCTGAACAACGCCTACGGCTACGACATCCAGGCGGCATGCGCCGGATTCATCGTGAGCATGCAGGCCGCCCGGGCTTATGTCGAGGCCGGTCTCTACAAGAAAGTGATAGTGGTCTGCGCCGAAAAAATGTCGAGCATGACCGACTATGAGGACCGCGCCACATGCCCCTTGTTCGGTGACGCAGCGGCCGCCGTCATTATAGAGCCCACCGAGGAAAACCTCGGTGTTGTCGACGGAGAATTCCACGTGGACGGCGAGGGATTGTCCCACTTGCTCATGAAGGCCGGCGGAAGCGCCCGCCCCGCGACTCTCGAGACCGTCAAGAACCGCGAGCATTACGTATATCAGGAGGGCCGCAACGTTTACAAGAACGCTGTGACCGACATGCTTACATCCTCGCAGTCCGTGATGCGACGCAACTCTCTCTCGGTGGATGATGTAGACTGGTTCGTGCCGCATCAGGCCAACCTCCGTATCATCGAGGCTGTAGGTGGTCGTATCAAAATACCCGAGGAGAAGACTCTGGTGAATATCCAGCATTACGGCAACACATCGGCGGCCTCAATTCCGTTGTGCCTTGACGAGTACAAGCACAAGCTGAAGAAAGGCGACCGCATCGTGATGACGGCCTTCGGCGCCGGCTTCACTTGGGGGGCCATGTACCTGATCTGGGCTTTCGACACCCCCGAGGCCTGAGGCTCCGGGCATAGACTTATCACAGGGCATCAGAGGAATCTCCGGTGCCCTTTTTTAACCGTCGGCCGCGGACCGGGCCGTCAGCACTAAAGTTTAGTGCCTCTCCAGCGAACTTATCCGCGCCGCACAAGGTTTTAACTATAGGCTTAGGCCTTGATTAAAACCGTTAGAATTATGAAAGAAGAAGATATAACCCAAAAGCCCGTGATCGAGGATGTGGACAGCGAACCGGACACACAGGTAAGCGCGGGGCACCGCGCCGGATTCGTGAACATTGTCGGCAATCCCAACGTCGGCAAGTCCACGCTGATGAACCGTCTGGTGGGCGAACGCCTCAGCATAATCACCAACAAGGCACAGACCACGCGTCACCGTATCATGGGTATCGTCAACACTCCCGAGTACCAGATAGTCTACTCCGACACTCCCGGTGTGCTGAAGCCCAAATATAAGCTGCAGGAATCCATGCGCGACTTCTCCGAGGGTGCGCTCACGGACGCCGATGTCCTTGTATATGTGACCGATGTTGTGGAAGACCCTGAGAAAAACAAGGATTTTCTGGACCGCGTGGCCAAGGAAACGGTGCCGGTGCTTTTGGTGATCAACAAGATCGACCTATGCAAGAGTCAGGTCCAGCTGGAGGAGCTTGTGGCAAAATGGCATGACCGTCTGCCGAACGCCGAGATCTTCCCGACAAGCGCTACCGAGGACTTCAATGTGGAGAATCTTAAAAAACGTATCGTCGAACTGCTTCCCGTCTCGCCGCCGTTCTTCGGAAAGGACGCGCTGACGGACAAGCCGGCCCGCTTCTTCGTGACCGAGACTATCCGTGAGAAATTGCTGCAGAACTACGACAAAGAGATTCCTTACAGCGCCGAGGTGATAGTGGAGAAATTCGAGGAGAAAGAGAATTCCATCCATATCATGGCGGTGATCTACGTGGAGCGCGACTCACAGAAGGGCATCATCATCGGCAAGGGTGGCGCCATGATCAAGAAGGTGGGCATTCAGGCCCGCGAGGACATTGAGAGTTTCTTCGGCAAGAAAGTTTATCTGGAGCTCTTTGTCAAGGTTGAGAAGGACTGGCGCAACAGGGAATCGAAATTGCGCGAGTTCGGTTATATTGAATGAATCAAAAGAAGGAATGAGCAAGTTAATAGCGATAGTAGGACGTCCTAATGTGGGCAAGTCCACGCTGTTCAACCGCCTCACGCAGACGCGCCAGGCGATCGTTGACGACACGGCCGGCACCACGCGCGACCGCCAGTACGGCAAGGTGGACTGGTGCGGGCAGGAATTCAGCATCGTCGACACCGGCGGCTGGGTGGTGAATTCGGAGGACGTATTCGAGGAGGAGATCAACAAGCAGGTGCACATCGCCATCGAGGAGGCGGACGTGATTCTGTTTGTGGTGGACTGCACGGTGGGCGTGACGGATCTGGACGACAAAGTGGCGCAGATACTGCGGCGCAGCAAGAAACCGGTTATCGTTGTGGCCAACAAGGAAGACGTAGGCAACGCGCGCTACAATGTGGCGGAGTTCTACAGCTTCGGACTCGGCGACCCGATAGAGGTGTCGTCGGCCAACGGATCGGGCACCGGCGAGCTGCTCGACGAGATAGTCAAGGACATGCCGGAAAAGGAACCGGAGGAGGAGACCGACAGCAATATCGCGAAATTCGCGATTGTGGGACGTCCCAACGCCGGAAAGTCGTCGCTGATCAACGCTTTCATCGGCGAGGAACGCCACATCGTGACCGATATCGCGGGAACCACCCGTGACTCCATCTATCACAAGTACAACAAGTTCGGATTCGACTTCTACCTGGTCGACACGGCGGGTATCCGCAAGAAGCAGAAGGTCAACGAGGACATCGAGTATTACTCCGTGATCCGCAGCATCCGCGCCATCGAGGCGTCGGACGTATGCATTCTGCTGATCGACGCCACCCGCGGCATCGAGGCGCAGGACGGCAACATCTTCGGACTTATCCAGCGCAACCGCAAGGGACTGGTGGTGTGCGTCAACAAATGGGACCTCGTGGAGGACCGTGGCCTTGAGGCTCAGAAACGCTACGAGGACGCCATCCGCAGAAAGTTCTCCCCTTTCACCGATTTCCCGATATTGTTCACGTCAGCCCTGACAAAACAGCGCATATTCAAGGTGCTTGAGACCGCCGTGAAGGTTTACGAGAACCGGAAACGCATCATCCCCACCGCCAAGCTCAACGAGTACATGCTGGAAGT